>CACJYB010000015.1 GCA_902597515.1 uncultured Pelagibacteraceae bacterium | reverse complement strand
TAAGTTTAGATTAAATTTTAGTTTTGAAAGATATATCCAAGCATTCTTTGATAAAATAGCAGAAACAATCTCACAGTATAAAATTCTAAAAAAGGACGAATCAAGAAGGTTAAAATTAGAAAAACAAGAAAAAGAAAGATCAGAAAAGATTGAAGCCGCAAAGGAAAAACAAAAAGAGGCTGAATTAAAAATTAAATTAAAAGAACAAGCTTTAAAAGATGAAATTAGACTAGAAAAACAAAGAACAAAAGAAATAAAACTATTTTTAAGAAAAGAACAAGCTCTTTTAAGAATTGAACAAGCAGAAAAACAAAAGCAATTTTTACAACAATTAAAATTAGATAAGCAAATTGAAAAGTTTAGAGTTAGAGAGGTTAAAGAATTAGAGAAATTGGAAAAAATTTCCTTAAGAGAAAAGAGAGAGGATTATGCTGGCTTACAACAAAGAATAGAAAAATTAAAAGAAAAATACAGAATAATTAGAGATCAAAAAATTAGAGAGAGAGTAGAGGCTTTAGGAGTAAAAATTCAAGGAGATGAAGATAGAGAAACACTTTTACAAAAAGAAAAAGAATATACTATAGCTAGACAAAAAATTGAGTTTGCTCTCGAAAGTTTTTACAGAAGTGCTAGCAGTTTAGTATTTCAATTAAACAAAAGACACATAACAAGACATATGTCTATCTTTAGATGCATAGACAGAAGATTTGAAACAGGAGAAATATTTGTTAAATGGGATGAAGCCTCAGATGATGAATGGCTTTTATTAATCTATATTAAAAATAATTCACCAGATGAAGGAATAGTTATTGAAGACAAAACTAATCCGGAAAAAAATATTTCTCACGAGTTTAACAATAATGAAATATTTAAGGCCTCGGATACTATGGTTGATGCTCTTACGCAATTAATCGCAAGAAAAAGAGCCAAAAATATCAATTAAATTATCATACATAATTAAGTATCATTAATAATGTTATTTTCTTCAATACTAATGATTATTTTATATTTAACATTAAAATATGTTCTTGCATGGATAAGGTATTTTAACAGTCTCGACTCTAGATTAGGCCAATCTACATGGCGATGGAGTTATGATTATCCTGTAGTTGGTGAAAGGGATATTTCAGATTTAGATGATAAAACTTTTGTTAGACTGAGAAGAAAAAGAAATAGAGTTATAACTCTTATGTATTCAATCTTATTAATTATGTTTTTATTATCTATGTCTTTACTTAGTGAATTTTTAATATTTTTTTTAACTTAGTTTTTTTAGTTGTTTTTTATTTTTTAAATATAAAAAAAAGGCAATTATTTCATACCCATATTTAAAGATTGTGAAAATTATTGGTAGTTTGAAAAATTTATATAAAAATTTATATTTTGGAATTTTTTTCCAAACATAAAGAAATGCCTCTGCACCTTGAATAATTTTACCATTCTCCTTAACATGTAATCTTCTTAATAATTCTTTATCATTTCTAGACGTTTCTTTTTCAGCATCTGAGTTATTTGTTATATCTATCCAATCAATATCTTTGATATTTTCTTTTTTATATAAGTTAATTTCCGATCTACAGATTTTACAAGAGTTATTAAAAAATACTTTCATTTAACAATAATTAACTTTTAGTAATTAATTGTACATGCGTAAAATGATCAGTTGAAAATTATCAACAAACCACTATTTAAGATGTATGAGTATTTTCTTTAACAAATCCGATTTAACAAGACAAGATGCAGATAAAATAGTATCTGAAACACTAAATAATTGTGATGATGGTGAGCTTTATTTAGAAGAGTCTAAATCAGAGTCAATTTTGTTAGATGACAATAAAATCAAAAGCTCAAACTATAGTTCTGATTTAGGATTTGGCTTCAGAGCTATTTCAAACGAGGTTGTTGCCTATTCATATTCAAACGAAATATCTAAAGATTCTTTAAAAAATTCCTCAGAAAATCTTAAATCAACTCTTAAATCAATTAAAGGCACGTATAATCATGAAATTCCAAAATCTAATAAAAAATTTTATAAAGATATTAATCCAATTGAACAAAAAACTTTAGACTCGAAATTAGAAGTTCTAAATAAAGTAAACGATTTTTTAAGAAAAAAAGATGGATCAGTAAAACAAGTGACTGCTAGTTTTGCTGGTGAGCAAAAATCAATTGAAATCATTCGATCAGGTGGAGAAGCGCTAACCGATGTGCGTCCATTAATAAGATTTAATGTCTCTGTAATGTTGGAAAAAAATGGAAGAAAAGAAACGGGAGTATATGGAATTGGCGGTAGGCAATCTTATGATGATTATTTAAAAAATGATAATTGGAAAAATGTTTGTGAAGAGGCATTTAGAATTGCATCAGTAAATTTAGAAAGCAAACCAGCACCTGCTGGTGAGATGAAAGTAGTCTTAGGACCTGGTTGGCCTGCTATATTAATTCATGAAGCAATTGGTCATGGTCTAGAAGGAGATTTTAATAGAAAAAAAACATCAGCATTTCATGATCTTATGGGAGAAAAAGTTGCAAGTCAGGGAGTAACAATAGTTGATGATGGTACGATAGATAATAGAAGAGGTAGTCTAACCATTGACGATGAGGGAACGCCAACTGAGCGAACAGTTTTAATTGAAAATGGTATTCTTAAAAACTTTATGCAAGACAGGCACAATGCAAGATTAATGAATACAAGATCTACCGGATCTGGAAGAAGAGAAAATTATAGACATATTGTTTTGCCAAGGATGAGAAATACAATGATGTTAAGTGGCAATCAAACTCAAGATGAAATGATTAAATCTGTTGATAAAGGAATTTTTGCAGTAAGTTTTGGAGGCGGCCAGGTAGATATTACATCTGGTAAATTTGTATTTAATTGTACTGAAGCTTACGAAATAAATAATGGTAAAATTGGATCTCCAATTAAAGGTGCAACACTTATTGGTGATGGACCATCAATACTTAAAGAAGTATCGATGGTAGGAAATGATATGATGCTAGATCCAGGCATAGGAACTTGTGGAAAGGCAGGACAAGGAGTTCCAGTGGGAGTTGCTCAACCTTCAATTTTAATCGATAAAATGACAGTTGGTGGAACAAAACTTTAAAGTACTATGTTGAAGGATCAAGAATTTCTAAAATCTAAAGCTTCATATTGTTTAGATTTGGCAAAAAAAATGGGAGCAACTGATGCAAGTGTTACAGTTGGTCACTCAATTTCAGAAACGGTTAATTTTAGGAATAAATCCCTAGATGCCTCAGATAGATCAGATGGATTGGCATTAAGTATAGAAACTTATTTAGGTAAAAGAAGATCATCAATTTCATCATCAAATTTACTAGATGAAAATATTAAAACTTTAATTCAAAAGTGCTTTGAAACTACAAAAATTACACCAGAGGATGAATTTAATTCTTTGCCTGATAAAAATTTATTAGCCAAACAAATTAGGAGCCTTAATTTGTATGATGAAACAAGATTCGAAAACGATAAAAAAATAAAATATTTAAAAGATTTAGAGGAGTCTGCTTCAAAAGATAATCAAATTATAAATACAGAATCTAGTTTTACTGAAAATAAATCAAATTTTATATTAGCTAATAGCGACGGATTTTGTGACGGTTATAAAACGTCATCTTTTGCTGCTTCTTGTGTAACAGTTGCAAAAGATGAAAATAGCATGGAAAGGGACTACGAATTTACTAGCAAACGTCATTTGTCTGATATTAAGCAAGCAATAGATCTCGGAAATAAAGCTGCCAAACAAACTATTAGAAAATTGAGCCCTAAAAAAATTGGAAGTGAGAAGATCAGCATAATTTTTGATAAGAGAATTTCAAAGGGAATGTTAAGTGTTTTTGCAAGTGCAATATCTGCCTCCGCAATTGCAAGAGGCACTTCATTTTTAAAGGATAAAATTGATCAACAAGTTTTTACTGATGCGATAAATGTAATTGATAAACCAGATATAATTAAAGGAATGGGTTCTCAAAACTTTGATTCAGAGGGTGTAAACTCAAATACGTTACAACTTGTAGAGAATGGAATACTTAAAAATTATCTTGTCGATACATACAATGGAAAAAAATTAAATTTAAAATCAAATGGAAGAAGTGGTGGAACTACCAATTTATATTTTGAAAAAGGAAATATCAGCTACGAAGATCTTCTAAAAAAAAATTCAAGAAGTCTTTATATTACCGAAACTATTGGTCATGGATCTAATATTGTAACTGGAGATTATTCAGTAGGCGCAACTGGTTTTTTAGTTGAAGATGGAGAATTTAAATATCCTGTTAATGAAATAACAATTGCTGGTAATTTTAAGGATATGTTCAAAAATATTATTTTAGCTAATGATTTAGAATTCGAATATTCAGTCAATTCACCAACTATGATGATAGAAGGTATGACTGTTGCAGGAAAATGAGTAGTTATTGTGTAATTGGCTCTGGAATTTCTGGAGCAACAATAGCTAATTTGTTAAGTAAAAAAAATTCTGTACATATTTATGATAAAGCTCGAGGCCCAGGTGGTAGATCTTCTTTTAAAAGATTAAATAAGTCAAAAGGATTTGATCACGGGGCACAATATATTTCTCCAAAAACAATTCAATTTAAAAAATTTATTACAAATTTATGTAAAAAAAAAATTCTAAAAAAATGGAGTGGCAAACATATTTTTTTAAACAAATTAAAAAAAGAAAATAAAAATCATGTTAAAATAATTGGCTGCAAGGGTAACAATGATATTAGCAAACATTTAATAAAGAATATAAATTGTAATTTTCAAAGTGAGTTAGAGAAGATTAAATTTGCAGACAAAAAATGGAAGCTAGTCTTTAAGAACAATAAAATAAAATATTATGATAAATTAGTATTAACTTGCCCATTCCCACAATTAAAAAAATTATCAAAAAAATTTATTAAGGACTCATTCATTAAGCAAAAAATAAAAATGGATGCAAATATTACAGTTATGATTGAAATTAAAAAAACAAATAAAAACATATCAAGTTATTTATTTGATGACAAAATTTTAGGTTGGGCTGCTAAAGAAAATAGTAAAAAAAGATTTAAAAGTAATAATGATTTATGGACTTTACAAAGTACAAGCTCATGGGCAAATAAAAAAATAAATAAAAATAGAGAAAATAAAGAAAAAAACTCAAAGATTTTAATTGATCAATTTTTTAAACTTACTGGAACTAAAAAAACAAAAATATTAACTTCATTAAATCATGGTTGGAAATATTCTTCAAATTCTAGATCTTTAAAAATTAAAAGTTATTGGAATAACAAATTAAATTTAGGAGTTTGTGCAGATTGGTTTGTAGGTCCTAGAGTAGAGGCTGGATGGATAAGTGCAAACGATCTTTTTAAAAAAATAAATAAATAATTTTATTCAAGATTTTTTAAGCGATATTCCCAATTTCCCATTCTCTCATATGTAATTCTAACAATCACAGAAGTTTTTTTGTCAAGCCAAATGTCAAAATTTAATTTTTTATCTTCAGGAAGAGACATATCTTTAGATGTAAGTTTGAAATGATCTGTTTCGTATTTTTTGCCATTAATTGAAATGTTTTCCTTACCAATAAAAGTAACAATTTGTTCTTTAATACTTCCAGAAATAGGACTTATTTGGCTTTCTGCTTGTAAAATTTTATGACTCCACCAATTTCCAATAATATTTTTTATTGAAGCTTCACCTGAATATGAAGACCCTTTGATATCAAACTTTTTATTATTTTTATTTAATTTTAAGTTTACAAATTTTTCTTTTCTATTTTGAAGTGTCTTTGATTGAAATGATATTAAATTATCTTTTAAATAAATTTCTTCCCCATATCCCTCTACCTTAAATATTGTTGCAGATAGTAATTTTACCTCAAATTTATATTGATTTTTTACTATCGTTTTTTCATCATCTCTTTTAAAATAATAATTGTTATATCCAATTACTTCATCATTTCTCAAGATCTCCATTTCTATTTTGTCAAATTTGTTATAATGACCTATATGAGCTAAAGAAATTGATGAGAAAAATACAACAAGTAAAACAATTGTAAACTTTTTCATTTGCTGGTTACAATATTAGAATTTTTCATTAATAGATATAGCTTATTATAATTATGTTTTTAAAAATTAAAAAAATTCCAAAAGTAAAATGGAGCTCAGAAAAACCATTTAACTTTAAACCAAAGTTTTCTACATTTTTTTTCTTATGTTTCGGTTTATCTCTATTTGGATTAGGGGAGGGATTATTAATTGTTTCATTCACAGGAGCCTCTCCTTGGAGTGTTTTAGCCCAAGGTATTTCCTTAAATATTAATTTAAGTATTGGAACTATTACATTATTAATAAGTATTGCTGTTTTAATTTTATGGATCCCTCTTGGACAAAAACCAGGGATGGGTACAATATTTAATGCTTTGATAATTGCAATTATGATTGATCTTTGTATCAAATATGTTCCAACACCATCTAATTATATTAATCAATTATTCTTAGCTATAATTTCTGTAATTATGGTTGGAATAGGTGGGGGTATTTACTTAGTGTCAAATTTAGGAGCCGGTCCTAGAGATGGGCTTATGATAGGATTACAAAAAGTAACAAATTTTCCTATAGCTGTAGTAAGAGCAACATTAGAAATTTCAGTTGTAAGTATTGGATGGTATTTGGGAGGAACAGTAGGGGTTGGAACTTTATTGTTCGCGTTTGGCATAGGTCCTTGCGTTGCTCTAGGACTTTATTTAGTTGATAAAACTTTTGATTAGGCTGCAGCTATAGCTTTTTCGCTTTTTTTTCTTTCGTGGGGATCAAGAATTGCTTTTCTCAATCTGCATGAGTCTGGAGTTATCTCTAAAGCTTCATCTGTATTAAGCATACTTAATTGTTCTGCAATTGACATTTTTCTAACAGGTGTAAGTACAACATTCTCATCTGTGCCCTGAGTTCTCATATTTGTAAGTTTCTTACCCTTCATTACATTAATGATCATATCACCTGGTTTTGGTGAAAGACCAACAATCATTCCAGGATAAACCGAGTCATTATGTGTAACAAACATTTCTCCTCTTGCCTGTAAGTTAAAGATTGCGAATGCAACAGCTTTTCCTTGTTCCATCGAGATTAAAGCTCCATTTCTTCTACCTTCCATTTCTCCTTCAAAAGGACCATAGCTATGGAATATTCTATTGATCACTCCGTTTCCTTTTGTAAGTGTAAGAAATCTACTTGTGTAACCCATTAGGCCTCTAGTAGGTGCATGAAAAATTAGTCTTTTTTTGTTAGTTCCAGTATCTTTTAATTCTATTAGTTTACCTTTTCTTCTATTCATTGAATCTATTACTTTTGATGAATGTTCTTCATCAAGGTCCATAGTAATTTCTTCAATTGGCTCGAGTTTATTTCCATTCTCATCAGTTTTGTACAAAACCTTTGGAGGACTAACTGTCATTTCAAAACCTTCTCTTCTCATTTGAGTTAAAAGAATTTCTAACATTAGCTCACCTCTACCACTGACGACAAAGGAGTCTTTCCCCTCGTTTTCTGAAAATGTAATTCCAACATTGTTTTGTGCTTCTTGAACTAATCTATCTCTTATTTGGGTGCTAGTTAATTTTTTACCTTCAGTTCCAGCTAAAGGTGAAGTATTGACAGTAATCGTAATTGACATTGTAGGAGGATCTATCGGAGTAGCATGGATTGGCTCATTAACCTCTAGGTCACATATGGTATCAGCAACATTTGCTTTTTCTAATCCAGCAACGACCACAATATCTCCAGCTTCACCAACATCTATTGGAACTTTTTTAGTTCCTTCATATCTAAAAATTTTAGTTAATTTTCCTTCATCAACTTTTTCACCATTTAAATTTATTGCCTTTATAGATTGATTAGCTTTTGCAGTACCTTGTGTAATTCTTCCAACCAAACTTCTTCCTAAAAAACTATCTGCATAAAGTAGAGTTGACAACATTGCAAAAGGTTTAGTTTTATCAAGTTCAGCAGGTTTTACATGATCAACAATTAAATCTAACAATGGATTTAAATTTTCTCGTGGACCATCAACTTCATGATCTGCCCAACCTGATCTTCCACTTGCGTACAGAACTGGGAAATCTAATTGTTCTTCATTTGCATCCAAGCTAACAAATAAATCAAATGTTTCATCTAAAACTTCATTAGCTCTTTGATCAGCTTTATCTAATTTATTAATAACAACAATTGGTTTTAATCCTTGTTTAAGTGCTTTTGACAATACAAATTTTGTTTGAGGCATGACTCCTTCTGCAGAGTCAATTAATAATAATGCTCCGTCTGCCATACTTAAAACTCTTTCAACTTCAGCAGCAAAATCTCTGTGGCCTGGAGTATCGATTATATTTATTCTTGAATTTTTCCAATTAATTGATGCAGGTTTAGCTAGAATTGTAATTCCTCTTTCTTTTTCAAGCTCACCTGAGTCCATTAATCTTTCATCAACAACTTCATTATCTCTAAATGAACCACTTTGTTTCATTAAATTATCAATTAGAGTGGTTTTGCCATGATCAACATGGGCTATGATTGTGATGTTTCTGATATTATTGCTCATAAATTCTGGCTCTTATACATATTTAAAAGGATATTAAAACTCAAAAAAACTCATAACTGGCTTGAATAATTTTCAAAATTCAGGACTAATTTGTCTTTTTTTGCTTATCTTTTTTAAGTTTTCTTTTTTCTTTAAAGCTCAATTTAGGTTTTTTTTTAACACTAGAGTCTTTAAACGATTTACCACTATATCTTTTTGACATAATTAGATTTTATATAAAAAAAAAGGCCATCTTGAGATGGCCTTTTAGAATTTGTTAATAAAATGAGGAATTACATTCCCATTCCACCCATTCCTCCCATGCCGCCCATACCACCAGGCATACCACCAGGCATTCCACCAGCAGCATCTTTTTCCTCTGGTTTGTCAGCAATCATTGCTTCTGTAGTTACTAATAATCCAGCAATTGAAGCAGCGTCTTGTAAAGCAGTTCTCACAACTTTAACTGGGTCTATAATACCCTTTGCAAACATATCACAATACTCTTCGTTTTGAGCATCGTAACCGTTTGTTTTTTTCTTCTGCTCTAATAATTTACCAACTACTACTGAACCATCTACACCAGCATTTTTAGTAATTTGTCTAATTGGAGCCTCTAGTGCTTTTCTGACAAGATCCACACCTGCTTTTTGATCATCACCTTTTGCTTTAACTTTATCAAGATCTTGAGCAG
Source organism: uncultured Pelagibacteraceae bacterium (assembly GCA_902597515.1). GTDB lineage: Bacteria > Pseudomonadota > Alphaproteobacteria > Pelagibacterales > Pelagibacteraceae > Pelagibacter. Next base: position 10,952 of record CACJYB010000015.1, on the reverse strand, counting down.
CATATAAAAGTGCACAACCACCACCTGTTACAATACCTTCTTCAACAGCAGCCCTAGTTGCATTCAAAGCATCTTCTACTCTATCTTTTCTTTCTTTAACTTCAACTTCAGTTGCCCCACCAACTTTGATTACTGCAACTCCACCAGCTAACTTCGCAAGTCTTTCTTGAAGTTTTTCTCTGTCATAATCAGAAGTAGTTTCCTCAACTTGTTGTTTGATAGATGCACATCTTGCTTCAATGTCAGATTTTTTACCACTACCATTAACGATAGTACTGTTATCTTTATCAACTTTGATTTTCTTACAAGATCCAAGATCATCAAGTTTAACATTTTCAAGCTTGATACCTAAGTCTTCAGATATAACCTGACCTCCTGTTAAAATAGCAATATCTTCAAGCATAGCTTTTCTTCTATCACCAAATCCTGGAGCTTTAACAGCTACAACTTTCAAACCACCTCTAAGTTTGTTTACTACTAAAGTTGCTAAAGCTTCGCCTTCAACATCTTCAGAAATAATCATTAATGGTCTACCAGCTTGTACAACAGCTTCTAAAAGAGGAACCATTGGTTGTAAATTAGTTAATTTTTTTTCATGTAATAAAATAAAAGGATTATCTAATTCTGTAGTCATTTTATCACTGTTAGTAATAAAATATGGTGATAGATATCCTCTATCAAACTGCATACCTTCAACTACATCTAATTCTGTTTCAATACCTTTATTTTCTTCAACAGTAATAACCCCCTCATTTCCAACTTTTTGCATTGCTTTTGCAATCATCGTTCCAATTTCTTTATCACCATTTGCAGAAATTGTTCCTACTTGAGCAATTTCATCACTGTCTTTTACTTTTTTTGCAGATGCAACAAGGCTTTCTTTTACTGTTTCTACAGCAGCATCGATTCCTCTTTTTACATCCATAGGATTCATGCCGGCTGTTACATACTTCACACCTTCTTTGACAATTGCTTGTGCAAGTATAGTTGCAGTAGTAGTTCCATCACCAGCCTCATCATTAGTTTTACTAGCAACTTCTTTAACCATTTGCGCACCCATATTTTCAAATTTATCTTCAAGATCTATTTCTTTAGCTACAGAAACACCATCTTTAGTAATTCTAGGTGCACCATAAGATTTATCCATTACGACATTTCTTCCTTTTGGTCCTAAAGTTACTTTAACAGTATCAGCTAAGATATTTACACCTCTTATCATTGCTGCTCTTGCTTCAGCATCAAATTTAACAACTTTTGCCATTATTTTTCTCCTTTAAATTAAATTACTTACCAGAAATACCCATAATGTCTGACTCTTTCATTATGCTGTATTCTTTACCATTAATTTTGACTTCAGTTCCTGACCATTTGCCAAATAAAACTTTATCACCAACTTTAACATCCATTGGAATTAACTTTCCATCTTCTGTTTTTGCTCCACCACCTACTGCAACAACTTTACCCTCTTGAGGTTTTTCTTGAGCTGTGTCTGGAATAATTATTCCTCCAGCAGTTTTTTCACTGCTGTCTAATACTTCGATTAAAACTCTGTCATGTAACGGTTTAAACTTCATAAATTCTCCTTTATAAATCTTTATAAATATGAGCCTCATATAGATATTTCACCGCCTATTTCAAGATCAGAAAGATTAAAGGATATTAATAATGCTAGTAAATTCAGGATTTTATGGTTTATACCTTAAAATATGACCAAAAATTTAGATTCAAATGGCTTACAATCAATTGCTGATAACTATGATCTTTTTTATATAGACTTATGGGGTGTCGTTCATAATGGGGTTAATCTTCATGAAAAAGCAATAGTTGTTTTAAATGAACTTTTAAAAAAAAAGAAAATGCTAGTACTTTTAACAAACGCCCCACGACCAAACAAAACTGTTCAAAATTTTTTAAAAAAAATGGGCATGGATAAAGCGCTCAGAGATCACGTATTTACATCAGGAGAGGCAGCATTAAATTATTTGAAAAAATCTTACTTATCTAAAAAGTTTTATCACATAGGTCCACCTAGAGATTTTGATTTATTTTATTTATTTGAGAAAAATAAGTGCGAAGATATTAGCGATAGTGAATATTTATTGTGCACTGGGTTATTTGATGATCATGATAAGGATTTAAAATTTTATAAAGATTTACTTGAAAAACATATTTCCAAAAAAATGATTTGCACAAATCCGGATTTAATTGTTGATCGTGGTGAAGTTAGAGAGTTGTGTGCAGGTTCTGTCGCAATGGTTTTTGAAAAAATGGGTGGAGAAGTAGTATATTTTGGAAAACCACATCCAGAGGTTTACAATCAGTCAATTGACAATAAAAATAAAAAAATATTAGCAATTGGTGATAATTTAAATACTGATATCAAAGGTGCAAATCTTTTAAACTATGATTCTTTATTAATTAGTAACGGAATACATAGGAATGAAATAAAAAATAAAGGCATCCAAGATGTTTCTAAAGAGTATGAAGCGATAGTAAATTTTATTCAATCAGATTTAAAATGGTAAAACATTATACAAATTTTAATATTAAAAAAATCCACAAAGGATCAATTATTTTAATAGGTAACTTTGATGGTTTGCATTTGGGACATCAAAAATTATTTGAATTAGCACAGACATATAAGAAAAAATATAACTTAAATATTGGTGTTGTAAATTTTGATCCAATGCCAAAAATGTTTTTTAACAAAAAATTAAAAAATTTTCGACTTTCTAATATTGATCAAAAAATTAAATTACTAAGTAAATTAAAAGTAGATTTTGTTATAACAAAAAAATTTGATAAAAAATTTTCTAAAACTAAAGCATTAAATTTTATTTCTCAAATTTTAAATAAAAAATTAAGCTCCAAATTTATTTTTGTTAGTAATAATTTTAGATTTGGAAATAAAAGAGAAGGTAATGTTAATTTGTTAAAAAAATACGAAAAATTATTTAATTATAAAGTTGTTAAACCTGAGCCATTAATTAAAAACAAAAAGATCGTATCATCATCTTTAATAAGAAATCTTTTAGAAAAGGGTCTACTGAAAAAAGCGAATAATCTTTTAAAAAGATATTGGACGATACAAGGAGTAGTTAAAAAAGGAAGACAAGTAGGAAAAAAAATTGGTTTTCCAACCTGTAACATAGATATTGGTGATTATGTTTTAGCAAAACCAGGAGTTTATGCCGTAAAGGTTTTGAGGAAAAATAGTAAGAAATATCTTAAAGGAATTGCTAATCTTGGATACAGACCAACATTTAATCAAAAAAAAATATTACTAGAAGTTCATTTATTTAATTTTTCTGGAAATCTTTATAATAAACTTTTATCAGTAGAGTTTTTAAAGTTTATAAGGAAAGAAAAAAAATTTAATAATGTTAATCAATTAAGAACACAAATTAAAAAAGACTTAAATATTGCAAAAAATATTAAATGACTAAACCACAAATAAATTTACCAAAAACAGCTTTTTCAATGAAAGCCAACCTGCCTACTAAAGAACCAGAAATTCTTGAATATTGGAAAAAAATAAATCTTTACGATGAATTAAGAAACGAGAGCAAAGGGAGAGAGAAATTCGTTCTACATGATGGCCCACCTTATGCTAACGGAAATATTCATATGGGAACAGCTCTAAATAAAATTCTTAAAGATATAATTGTAAAATTTCATCAAATGGATGGAAAAGATTCAATTTATGTTCCTGGCTGGGATTGTCATGGTTTACCAATTGAATGGAAAATCGAGGAACAGTATAAAAAAAATAAAAAAAACAAAAACGAAGTTCCAATAGTTGAGTTTAGAAAAGAATGTAGAACATTTGCTGAGAAATGGATTGAAGTTCACAAAACCCAATTTAAACGATTGGGTGTTGTGGGAGATTGGGAAAATTATTACTCTACGATGAGCTTTGGAGCAGAAGCACAAATTGTTAGAGAGCTAGGTAAATTTTTAAAAGAGGGTAGTCTGTATAGAGGTTTCAAACCAGTTTTATGGTCAACAGTTGAGAAGACTGCACTAGCAGATGCTGAGGTAGAATACCAGGATCATAAATCAGATACAATTTATACGTCATTCAAAGTTAAATCATCTGATTTAAAAGATTTAGCTGGAAGTGAAATAGTTATTTGGACAACTACACCATGGACAATACCAGCCAATAAAGCTTTAGCATATAACGAGTCTCTTGATTATATAATATTAGAAATAAATGACGAAGGAGATTTTAAAAATAGAAAAATTGTCATTGCAAATGCTTTACTAGAGTCAGTTGTTAAAGAGTGTGGACTTAAAAACTATAAAAAAATTTATACCTTTAAAGGAAAAGAATTTAATAATACTATTTGTAGTCACCCTTTTTTAAATCTTGGCTATGAATATGATATACCCATGCTCGAGGCTAGATTTGTTACTACTGAGCAAGGAACTGGAATAGTTCACTGCGCACCTAGTCACGGACCTGATGACTTTAACCTTTGCCTGAATAACGGTATCAAAGCAATAGAAACGGTTGATGGAGATGGAAAATATACAAATAATGTGAAATTATTTGAAGGAATTCATATTTTTAAAGCAAATCCAATTGTAATTGAAAAACTTAGAGAACAAAAAAATTTATTATTTTATGGTGAGTTGGTTCATTCCTATCCACATTCATGGAGGTCTAAGGCACCACTTGTACATAGAGCTACTCCACAATGGTTTATCTCAATGGAAAGTCATAAATTAAGAGATAAAGCATTAAAGGCTATTGATGAAACAACTTTTTACCCAAGCAAAGGAAAAGAGAGATTAAAATCAATGATTGAAACAAGACCTGACTGGTGTGTTTCAAGACAAAGAGTTTGGGGAGTACCTCTTCCGATCTTTGTTAATAAAAAAACAAAAGAAATTTTAATTGATGATGAAGTAACTGAAAATATTGCAACTATTTACGAAAATGAAGGCTCTGATTGTTGGTTTGCAGATGATCCACAAAGATTTTTAGGCAACAAATATAAAGCTGAAGATTATGATAAATTAAGTGACATTGTCGAAGTTTGGTTTGATAGTGGCTCAACTCATTCTTTTGTTTTGGAAAAAAGAGAGGATTTAAAATGGCCAGCATCAATGTATTTAGAGGGATCAGACCAACACAGAGGTTGGTTTCACTCATCATTATTGGAGTCTTGCGGAACTAGAGGGAGAGCTCCATTTGAATCAATTTTATCTCATGGATTTGTCGTGGATGGTAAAGGTTTAAAAATGTCTAAATCTTTAGGAAATGTAATAGCTCCAGAGGATATTTTAAAAAAATATGGTGCTGATATTCTTAGAATTTGGGTAGCATCATCTAATTATGCAGAAGATTTAAGAATAGATTATTCAATATTAGATCAACACGCTGACTCATATAGAAAAATTAGAAATACATTTAGATACTTGCTTGGAAATATAAATGATAATTTTGAAAATGTTAATTTAAATGAAATAGATTTAACCGAATTACCTGAGCTAGAGCAGTTTATGCTACATAAAATTTTCGAGTTAAATAATAAATTCAAAAAATATTTTAAAAATTATGATTTTCATAATTTGTACAAAGAATTACTAAATTTCTGCACTGTTGATCTATCTGCTTTTTATTTTGATATCAGAAAAGATAACTTATATTGCGACAACAAAGATTCAAAAAAAAGAAAATCTACAATTAAACTACTTAATGTTATTTTAAATGCACTTTTAAAATGGTTTGCTCCAATATTATCTTTTACAACTGAAGAAATTTATAAATTATTAATTGAAGATAAAAAAAGTATTCATTTAGAAAAATTTTTAGAAATTCCTGATAAATTTGAAAACAAAAAAATTAATGAAAAATGGATCGAACTAATCAAAATTAGGAATATTTGTAATATAAGTATTGAAGAAAAAAGAGCTATCAAAGAAATAGGATCAAGCTTAGAGGCAGATTTAAAAATACAAATGAGCCAAAAATTAAAAGTGATAACCGAAAATATAGATTTTTCAGAACTTTGTATTACTTCAAATGCTGAGGTTATTTATAAAGATGATATTGAAACAACAGCCATCACCTCTAAAGCAAAAGGATCAAAGTGTTCGATTTGTTGGAAGATTAAAGAAACAGCTTGTGATAGATCTAACTGTGCTGTGAATTTGGAATGATATTAAAAAACTTTGGAAAAAATTTTTTTATTAATTCATTTTTAGTTTTATTAATTTTTTTAATTGATAGACTTTCTAAAATCTACGTAATTTATCTAGATAAGAAATTTCTTGGATCTGAAATATTCTCTTCAAAATATTTAAATATTAATTTGATCTGGAATGATGGTATTGCATTTGGATTATTATCTTTTAATGAAAAAATTTTTTATAATGCATTAACTTTTTTAATTTCGATCATAATTTTAATTATATTTTTTATGCTTTCCAAAAGTAATGGAATTAAAAAATTCTCACTTATGATGATCTTGGGGGGTGCAATAGGAAATATATATGACCGAATATTTTATAAAGCGGTCCCTGATTTTTTAGATTTTCATATAGGAAATTTTCATTGGTTCATATTTAATGTGGCTGATATATTCATTACTTTAGGCGTTATTTTTATGATAATAATTGAAATTACTGGTAATAATAAAAACAAAAAACATGAAATATTTTAAAATATTAATTTTTTTTCAATTAATTTTATTTCTTTATTCATGCTCAACGATTAAAGAAGGATTTACAAATAAAAAAAAGTCAGGCAGTGATGAATTTTTAGTCAAAAAAAAATCACCGCTTGTAATGCCTCCAGATTATAGTGATTTGCCTGTCCCAGATCAAAACAAGGAAAAAGCAGAGACCAATCAAAATAAAATAAAAGATCTTGTCACAAAAAACGAGAATGAAAATGGTGAAAATAATAATTCTGAAGTTGGTAATTTAGATATAGAACAGTCAATATTAAAAAAAATTAAGAACTAATGCTAACCTCAGGTATTAGCTTTGTTAATTTTAATAAAAAAAATAAATCTTTAAGATTAAGAAAAAATTTACAATCAATTATTAATGATAAAAATGAGATACTTAATTCATTAAGTAATAATTATAGAGATAGTTTTAAAAAAAATTTTGTTGATAAATATAAAGCCTTCTCAAATTATAGAGTAATAGGTATGGGAGGTTCAATACTTGGAACTCGAACAATTTATGAATTTTTAAAACACAAAATAAAAAAAAATTTTTTATTTATTGATAATCTTCAGAATACTTTATCTAAAAGTAAAAAAAACACTGTTAATATAATTGTTTCAAAATCGGGAAATACAATTGAGACAATTACAAATTCAAATATAATTATAAAGAAAAATAATAAAAATATTTTTGTCACGGAAAACAAAAAAAATTATCTTTATCGATTAGCAGAAAATCTCAAAGGAGAAATCGTTCATCATAATAATTATATTGGTGGAAGATATTCAGTTTTATCTGAAGTAGGTATGCTACCAGCCGAATTGATGGGTTTAAAATCTAAAAATTTTAGACAATTTAACTTTTTAATCAAAAATAGAAGATTTTTAAATTCGCTTATCAACAATGTTAGTTCAATACTTTATTATATTAAAAAAAGAAAATTTAATTCTATAATTATTAATTATGACGAAAAATCTGAAAGTTTATTTAAATGGTATCAACAATTAGTTGCAGAAAGTTTAGGTAAGAAAAAAAAGGGGCTTTTACCAATTGTATCAAATATGCCAAAAGACAACCATAGTGTAATGCAACTTTATTTAGATGGTTTTCAAAATAATTTTTACACATTCTTTTATGTTGATGAAAAAAAATCAAAAAAATTAAATAATAAAATTATATTACCATCACACAAATTCTTAAAAAATAAATCAATATCAAAAATTATTTATTCTCAAAAAAAAGCTAGTGAAAATATTTTTTTGAAAAAAAATATACCATTTAGAAGTTTTGAAGTTAAAAAAAGGGATGAAAAAACTTTAGGTGAATTGTTTTCCTTTTTTATTTTAGAAACAATTTTACTTGGCAAGGCACTAAAATTAAACCCTTATGACCAACCAGCTGTTGAATTAATTAAGAAAGAAACAAAAAAAATTCTAACTTGAATTAGATAAAAAAATTATCTTTGAAATACCATATTTTTTTTCTTCTATGATTTTGAAGTTTTTTGGAAAAATATCTTCCTCTTTATTATGTCTATGAAGAATAATAATGGAGTTTTTTTTAAGTATTTTTAAATCATTAATCTTTTCAAATATTATATTTATATTTTTATCTTTGTATGGTGGATCTAAAAAAATAATATCAAATTTATTTTCAAAGTTATTAAAAATATCATCTTTATAAATATCTTTTTTTATTATTTTATAATTATTGATAGACTTTAAACTGGATAGATTTTTTTCTAAAATTGGTAAAACTCCTATATAATTTTCTATAAAAAAAACTTCTTTTACTCCTCTTGATAAGCATTCTAGACCAAATGACCCAACTCCAGAAAATAAATCTAAAATAGTAGAATTATTAAAATCAATTTTAAATTTATTTGAGTGGGTAATGACATTAAAAATAGACTCTTTTGTCAGATCTTTTAGAGGTCGTGTCTGTTTATCTTTTGGCTCTAAAAATTTTTTTCCTTTAAAAGAACCAGATATTATTCTCATTATTCAATAACCTTATAACCTATATCTTTCCTAAAAAAACCACCAGTCCAGTTCAATTTTATTAAATTTTCTTCAACATTTTTTTTAGCTATTTTGAAATCATTTGAAAGACTAACAAAGTTTAAAACTCTTCCACCAACAGCTAATATTTTTTCATCTTTTTTTATAGTGCCCGCATGAAACATATAGTTATCTAAACTAAGTCTGATATTATTTAGGTTATTAATTTGAATATTTTTTTTAAACGTATCGGGATAACCATTCGAGCACAAAACAACACATAAACTTTTTTCATTTTTCCATTCAATATTAATTTCTTTAAGCTCTTTTTCACAACAGGCTAAAAATATATCAATAAGATCTGTTTTTAATCTAGGAAGTATGGTTTGACATTCAGGATCACCCATTCTCACATTATACTCAATTAAATAAGGTTCATTTTCTACAATCATTAAACCTGTGTATAAAAAACCCTTATACTCATATCCCATTTCTGATAAACCTTTTAGGGTAGGATTAATAATTTTATTTATAATTTTTTTCTCTAGTTCACTATTAATTAATCTTGAGGGAGAGTAGGCACCCATGCCACCAGTATTCTTTCCTTTATCACCCTCTAAAACTCTTTTATGATCTTGTGCTGTTTCAAATGTTTTAAATGAAACGCCATCATGAATAGTAAAAAAACTCATTTCCTCACCTTTTAGAAACTCTTCAATTAAAATATTTTTAGCTTTACCAAACTTTCCATTAAAAATTTCATCTATTGCTGTTTCTGCTTCTTCTCTACTATGACAAATATAAACACCTTTTCCAGAAGCTAAATTATCTGCTTTAACTACTATTGGAAAATTGGAATTATTAATAAAATTTTTTGCTTTACTACTATCTTCAAAAATTCCAAACTTAGCTGTTGGAATTTTATATTTTTTACAAAGTTCTTTAGTAAAAATTTTTGATCCTTCAAGTTGAGAAGAAAATTTATTTGGTCCAAAGACTTTTATTTGGAATTTTTCTAAATAATCAACCAATCCATCAACTAAAGGTTTCTCTGGACCTACAATTATTAATTCTATTTTATTCTCAAAAATAAAGTTTTTTAAATTTTCAAATTTTTCTAAATCAATTTTAACGTTTTCTGCAATTTGATGAGTTCCAGCATTTCCTGGAAAACAAAATATTTTATTGATTTTATTGGAATTCTTTAAACTTTGGCATATCGCATGTTCTCTTCCGCCGCTTCCTATTATTCCAACTTTCATATAAAACTGTATAAACTAAAAATGACAAAAAAATTAGCTAAAATAAAATATTTACCAAATAATTTTCAAATTATCGAAAATGGTGATTATGTTGAATGTGCTGTCTCAGGAAAGAGAATCGATCTAGAAAATTTAACTTATTGGAATGTAGAATTACAAGAACCATATTTCTCATATAAGGAAGCGGATAAAAAAAGAGCAGACAAAAACAAAAAATAAACCTATTTCCATCTATTGTGCGACCATATCCAATTCTCTGGCTTACTTAAAATAAACTTTTCAAGAATTTGATTTAAATTGTCCGTTATTTGTTGCTGGCTTGTATCTTGAGGAAAGGAAAGAGGTTGATTTATAGTAATTTTAAATTTTAATCCATCAATCCTTTCAATGTAAACAGGGACTATTGGTATATTGAATTTTTTAACTAACTGAGCTGGTATAGTAGTGGTAAGGGCTTTTTCATTAAATAAAGGTGACAAGATACCTTCGGATACTCTCTGATCAATCATTAGAGCAGTGGAATAATTTTTTTTTTTTAATTTAATTAATTTTTTTAATCCAGCTAATCCTTTTTTAATTTGATTTTTACAAATATATCTTTTTCTAATATTTTCCATTATCCCATTTAAAAAAATATTATTTAAAGGGCGATATATGGCAGACAATTTTATACCAGATTTTTCTATAAACATTGCCATAAGTTCAAAATTACTCAAATGACCGGAAATAAAAATTACTTGTTTATTATTTTCTTTAATATCGTTTAAGATTTCTTGCCCTTCAATTTGTACATTAGAAGCTAATTTCCCATATCTAAAATCTTTAAGAAAGATATATTCTGCAAAAATTCTTCCATAATTATTCCACATTGAGTTTTCAATATTTTTTAAATTATTTTTATCAATCCCGGGTAAAGCTCTATTGATATTATTATAAATTACTTTTTTTGATCTAAAAAAGGGACCAATTATTTCAAATATTTTTCCACTTATATTAGAAGATA
>CACJYB010000014.1 GCA_902597515.1 uncultured Pelagibacteraceae bacterium | reverse complement strand
TATTTTTTATAAAAAAATAAAAGATACTTATAAATATAATAATAAAAGGTAAAAACCCAAATATTTTTATAATTTTATAAGCAAATCTTGATGATTGTTCAAACAACATAAACTTTAATTGTTCATCTGTTTCAAATCTGAGTCCACCAAGAGTATGAGTTTTGGATATCAATGATATTGAAAAATCATGAGAAATTAAGTAGGGAATATAAAATGATCCGCCAATCATTGACGTTAAAAAAACCCATTTAAAAGAATTGATTAATGAAGAAATTTCCAACCGAGTGTTAAAAAGATAAAAAAGATAAATAAAAATTAAAAAATTTAACCTCGCCCCGATGCATAAACCAAAAAGTATAATTGCTAAATAGTATTTCTTATTCTTATATAAAAAAAATCCTGCTGAAAGAAAAAACAATGCTAAAGGATAGTCTGTAATATTAATATTATCAAATATTAAAACTGAATTTGATAAAATTAAAGCTATAAATAATTTAAAATTTATAGAGTTTCTATTTTCTGTATTTAAAGAATGATAAAAAAAAACCAAAGACATTAAAAACAAAAAATAAATAAAATATTTAGTAAAATATGAACCCAGAAAATATACAGATGAGCCAATAATTAATTCAGATATGGGAAAGCCAAAAGTTCTAGATGGAACATATCTTCCTTCATTTATTAAAACAATAAAAGTATTAATAATTGAATAAGTATCATGGTCAGACCCATAGAAATTGAAATGTAAAATAAAACCAACAGATAATAATAAAAAAAATATTAACAGATTTAACGAAAATTTTTCAGTATTATATTGCATTGATAAATAAGCCTACCACTAATATAAGATATTTGATTTTAAATATATAATTTATTTAAAATCATTTGTTAAATATGAAAAAATTAAAAGAAACGACTTTTTGCTTAATTCCAGCAAGGAAAGGTTCCAAAAGAATTAAAAATAAAAACATTAAAAATTTTTTTGGAAAGCCATTATTATATTATGTAATAAATACAGCTCGTAAAAGTGGTCTTTTTGATAAAATTATAGTTTCAACAGACTGTTTTAAAATAAAAAAAATTGCACAAAAATATGGATCTGAAGTTCCTTTTATTCGCCCTAAAAAATATTCAGACGATAAATCAACAGATACGCAGGTTGTAGAGCATTTTTTGTCATTTTGTAAAAATAAAAATTTAACAGTTAAGTATTTATGTTATGTTTATCCTACAAATCCTCTGTTAAGTATTAAAACATTAAAAAATTCATTTAAACTTCTTAAAGAAAAAAAGGCTCAAAAGACTTTAACTGTTTCAGCTTATGAATATCCAATACAAAGAGCATTAAAAAAAAAATCGAATGGACAATTTTTTTTTAGAGAGCCAAAATATAAAAATACCACATCTCAAAATTTAGAAACTTTCTATCAAGATGCTACTCAATGCTATTGGTACAATATTTCAAAAATTAAAAATTTTAAAAAATTTGAAAAATTCAAAACTTTTGGTTACGAATTAAAAAATACTGAATTTGTTGACCTTAATACAGAAGATGATTTGAAAAAATTAAAAATTTACTTTAAAAAATAAATTTACTTTAAACTTCAACAAATTTTCCACTATTAATTAAAAAATTAAATATTGATTTATCATCTATATATTGAAGATCACTTTGATCTAAATATTCCCTAAAAGAACTCATCTTAAAACATTGCTGGGTACTCTGCTTGTATATTTTTTGATTTAAGTAATCATCTCTAACAAAAAATGCATTATTACCATTTTTATTTGTACAAACTAAACTATAACCTTTTTCTTCAGAAATTTTTTCCAACGCTTTTAAAGATGCCCCATATATTAATTTATCTAAACCAGATGAAGCTCGTCTAAAATTAGAATTATATTTTATTGAAAGCGACTTTTCACTACCTAATTTTGCATTATACTCAATTACTAATATAACAGGTTTTATTTGACTTATTTCTTTCCAAATCCAAAAGTCATTACCATCAGTATCGATGGATAAAACACCAATCTCCCCTTTAAGATTATTTTCTTTGAGTATTTCATTAATATTTTCTGCTGAAATAAAATGACTTAATGCAGTTAGGTTATGTCTCCAGAAATAATTTTGGCTTTTTATGTAATTTATATTATTCTCAGATGAGTCAATTACTAATCCACTCCAGTTATCTTTTTCAAGTAGAAGTCTAGTATTTGCTTCTTCATAGTTTTCTACTCCAAATTCTACAAATGACTCATTTTTTATATTTAAATTTTTAACAAGAAACTGGATGATTGCATCCTCATTAAACTGTGAAAAAACACTTAAAGATAAATCATCTAGGTTATTTAAATTTTGGTTTCTTAATTTATCGTTGAATTCTGTTACTTGATTAATTTGAATTTTATTTAATTTATTTTTAACAAAATCAAAATCTATGTCCCTAGAGATAATTTTTTTAATAAATAGTTTCAAATTCATTTGTTAGAAAAATTTCTTATATTTAATTAATTCTAGAAACTTATTTTTCAGAAAAATAAAAAAGTTAGTATAAAAATTTGAATTAAAGTAGGAAATATTTATTATTGGGTAATTGTTTGTTTTTTTAAATCTTTTCTTTCGTTCACTTAAAAATTTAGCTGTTGACTTAGAATTTTTGGAAAAATTTTTTGATTTAGAAAATATATTATCCTCAATAACTAAATAATCTATATCCATTTGTTTAAACGATTCTATTGCATCTTCAACTGAATTTACAATTGCCTCTCCTCCAATATTAAAACTGGTATTTATAATAATTGGTATATTAGTAATTTGATTATATTCCTTCAAAATTTTAAATAAATAGTTATTTTTCTCCGAAACGGATTGAACTCTAGCTGTACCATCGTTGTGAACAACTGCCGGAATTAATTTTTTTTTATGTTCGATAGTTTCACAAATAAAAAGCATAAATTCGCTTTGATTTTTTATTAAGAAATAATCATTAACATATTCCTCTAAACAAGCTGGCGCAAAAGGTCTGAATGGTTCTCTTAATTTTATTTTTTTATTTAAAATTTCTTTCATATTGCTATGTGTTGCGTTAGCTAAGATTGACCTTGCTCCTAAAGATCTTGGACCAAATTCAGCACCCTTAGAAAAAATTGCTACGACTTTATTTTCATTTATTTTTTCAGCAACAAATTTAAATGGATTAACACTTTTTGTAATATTTAAATTTTTAATTAATTTTTTATGTTTTTCAAAATTAAAATTATCTTTAAATCCATGAAAACAAGAATGTAACTTTTTTGTATTCATATCTTGATTTTTCATTGTACTAATCAAGTAAAGTGCCGAACCTACAGAAGTTCCATCATCTCCTGATGCAGGATAAACATAGGCATCATCAAAATAATTCAATTGCAAAATTTTATTATTTAATAAACCATTTAAAGCAACTCCACCGGATAAACAAATTTTATTTAATTGAGTTTTTTCATAAGCCCATTCTGATAATTTTATCCCCACATCTTCAAGTGAGCTTTGAAGACTTTTTGCAAAATCAAAATGATTTTGTTTTAAATTATTAATATTTTTATTTGGTTTTATAAATTCAGAGAACTTTTCTTTAAAGTAAATATTTTTATGATTTGTGTATTTAATATTTTTAAAACCAATATAATCTGTCTCTTTTATTTTAAATTCACCTTTTGAATTTACCTCTAAGGAATTATCAAAATAATCTTTATACTTATTTTGACCGTATGCAGACATTCCCATAACTTTATATTCGTCACCTAAATTGTAACCAAGATAATTTGTGCCTGCTAAATAAAAAGTTCCCAAACTATAAGGCCATGAAGTATTAGATAATATTTTAATATTATTTTTTTTTGCCTCATAAATAGAAATAGTGTCCTGCTCACCCTGTCCATCGAATACTATTATATTAGAGTAATCAAAACCAGAATTGAAGTATGCACTAGCGGCGTGTGATAGATGATGACTAACTGGAATTAACTCAATTTTACCAATAAACTTCTGAAGCATTTTTTGAATATTTCTATGTTTCAAAGCCCAGTTGTAATACCAGGACGTAAAATCCAGAATATCATTAATTCTATGAGAACTTAAGCTTGCTATATTTTGTTCAAAAAATTTTTTAATAAAATTATTTTTATAAGTATATTTGCTAAAATAATCAGAATAAATTAAGTTTTTTTTTAACAAATTAAAATATCTTAATGCGAGTTCGTCATTTGAAAATTTTGTTTTGAGACTGTCGAAAAAAAAATTTCCCAAGAAGAGTTTAAAATCACAGGATAATGATGCTTTAATAACTTTATAATTAAGTTTTTGAGCAATCTTCAAACACTCTGCGATTGTATAAAAAGGTATTGCATCATCATATTTTACATTTGAAAATCTTTCTTGTGAGCTGGCAAAAATTGTCTCTGATGTTTGAAAATCTATCAAACATGCAGACGTGTCGTGACCAAATGAACTAATACCTAATATACATTCTTTCATAAGGGTTGGTTTCTCTACTAAATTAAAATTAGAGTTTTTCTAACTTAGATCTTACACTTTCATAATAATTTTTAGATCTATCTTCAATTAAATTTTTTTTAATGAAATTATCATAATATTTAAGTGAATATGAGGATTTTTTAAAGATTTTATCTAAGTCAAAGTATTGTTTATCTAAATCGACATTACTTAAACTTATTTCATTATTAATATTTATAATTTTTTTATTAATCCAATTTCCTAGATCAATTGAGTTGGCAATAATCAATTTTTTTTTAAAGAATATTATTTTATTTATCAGGCTTGACATACTTATAATAACAAATTCTGAACTATGTATATATGCATCTTTAGTTCCAAATTTTATTATAAAATTACTTTTTAACAGTTTAAGTATTTTAGTTGGATATTTAGCTTTTGGGTGCAAACAAACTAGAATTTTTTTTTTATTTTTTTTAATTTTATTTAAAAAAAAAACAAGTTTTTTATAATAAGATAAATATTCAATGTCATTATCAAAATTCAATTTTTTTACATCATCATGACCCAAACCAGAGTCGATGTAAGTTATTAAATTTTTTTTAGTAGAAAATTTTTTTATTTTTAAACTTGAATAGGTAGAATTAATTCTTATGATTTTCTTAAAGTAAAGTGGGAATAAAATTCTATAAATATTATTTTTTTTATTATTTAATTTTTTTAAATGTTTTATTCTTGAGCCACTAGATTCAAAAAAGTACTCTACAGGAGGTGTTAATCTCAATGCAAGTAAAATTCTGTAGAAGTAATAAGATATTCTGTAAAAAAAAATAAATTTTAATTTTAATAATAAACTAATTTTTTTATAATTGGAAACATTGGCAAAAAAACCAACTTCAGATAAGCCGAGAACAAAAATATTAAATTTTTTTATTAAATATAAAATCAAAAACTCTTTCAGATTTCTATTAGTAAAATTAAAGCAAAAACATTTTGAATTTTTTGTAAAATTATCCAACACGTTGATATTTGAAACTTTAATATATCCAATTTTTTTATTTATTAATTTTTTACTAAAATTAAAGTTAGGACCATAATAAAACTTACTCATATCAAGAATAAATAAATCACTTTTTTCTGGAATAATTTTTAATAATTTTATTAATCTTTTTTTTAATTTTGTTTTTTCCATTGTTGTAAATTGTTTATAAACAATTATGCAAAATTTTTTTTTAATCATGATTGAATAAATATTTATTGAAAATTTTTTGATTTTCTAATTTATAATTAATTATTTTTTTATTATTATATATATTGATTAAATTTTTTTTTATGTAGCTATTATTTTTAACATATGGTTTTTTCAAAATTTTGAGAATATTTTTATTACTTAGATTGCAAATATCTTCTAATTTGTATGAAGAACACTTTATTTGTTTTGCAATTTGCTTAGTTCTATAATTTGTCCATTTTCCTAATAATGGAGAATTTATAGATAAAATTCTTTTATTTGCCAGTATAGCAAAATTTATTGAACTAGATTCATGAAAAATAACATGTGAAGATTTTAATATTTCAGAATATGTTTTATTTTGAATTATTTTAATATTTTTTAAAAATTTTTTTACTTTAAAAATATTTGATTGAGGATGAGCCAAAAAAATAGCATTGCTTTTATTTAATAATGATAATTTATTTAATAATTTATTTATCAAATAATAATATTCTATTTCCTGTTCATATGTAGATCTCTTACAATAAACTAATCTATCTTCATGGTTAAAACCACCATCAATAAAAACGATATTTTTTTTCAAAAGTGTCAAAAGGATTTTCTTGTGTTAATCTGTGTGATATAGCAACTCTTCTCTTATCTTTGTCAATTTCTGTTATAACACAATCTATTTCGTCACCAACTTTAAACATCTTTTTTGCTGACACATTTTTTTTTGTCCAACTTAATTCACTAGAATGTAGTAAAGTAGTTAAACCTGGCTCCAATTCACAAAATGCACCAAAGTCCATTAGTTTTACAACTTTAACTTTATAAATTTTATTTAATTCGTAATTTTCTATATGCTCAAATGGATCAGGCGACAATTGTTTTACAGAACAACCTACTTGTAATTTTTCCTTATCAACACTTATAACTTTTAAATCATGCTTTTCCCCAATGTTGAAAACCTCATCTGGATGATTAACTCTTGAATATGAAATTTCCTGCAAATGTACTAAAACATCCAATTCTCCATTTACATTAAAGAAGCAGCCAAAACTACTGTAACCTTTTACCTCTGCTCCCTTGATAATGTCACCAACTTTATATTTATCAACAATTTTTGCTTTATCTTCTTTTTTAAATGAAGAAATTATTTCTCTTCTAGATACGCAAGCATTACCTCTAATTTTGTCTAATTTAATTAGTGCAAACTTTTGTGGTTCATTCATTAAATGACTTATATCTTTAAGTGGCTTATCACTTATTTGTGATCCTGGTAAAAACATTAATGATCCAGTTTCAATATGTTCTACTATACATCCGCCTTTACATTTAGAGGTGATTTTACCCATTATAGGCTCGTTCTTTTCATAAGCTTCAACCAACTTATCCCAACCTTTAATTTTTTGAGCTTTACTCGCTGAAACTAATACATCACCATGTTTGTCTTCTATTTTTTCTAGTAATACTGGAATAGTTTCTCCAACCTTAATTTTATCATTAAGACCCATACTTTTAAGTTCATTAATATCTAAAACTGGTTCTGATTTTAATCCTTCTACAAAGATAAATACAAATTTTTCTGTAATTTTATTTATTGTTCCTTCTATTATTTTACCTTCTTCAATTTGAACTTTTGATAATTGGCTATTAAGTAATTTTTCGAATTCTTTGGAAGCTGGACTTGTTAAATCTTTATAAATTTCCATTAATTAGTTTTTTCCTGTCTATTATTTTTTTTATTTTTAAAAAACATGCCCTTTTATTAAGGTTTGTCGTATTAATCAATAGTGAATCTTTTGTTTTCTTTAATGGTGAAATTTTTCTGTTTAAGTCACTTTTATCGCGTTTTTTGATGCTTTTTAGCACTTCTTTATATGTGATATTTTTTTTAAGTCCTTTGAGCTCTTTATATCTTCTAAGTGCTCTTGTTTTTAAATTAGCTGTGACATAAAATTTAAAATCTGCATCAGGAACTATATTATATGTAATATCTCTCCCATCTAGGCATGAACCACTATATTTTTTTGGTGGATTATAAGCAAAGTTTAATTGAAATGAATGAACTATGTTTCTAAGTGATTTATATTTTGCAATGACAGATGCTTCCGTACCAATCTCGTCAGTCAACAAAATTTTTTTTGACAGATCTTTAACTTTAAGTGATTTAATTTTTGATTTTACAAAATTGTTATTAAATTTTTTTGGAAATTTCAATTTAAGGAAAGCTAAATACCTATAAATTTTTCCTGTATCAAGATAAAATAAATTATAATGCTTTGATATACTTTTTGCCAGAGTTCCTGCTCCCGCAGCTGCTGGTGAGTCTATTGCAATTTTTATAATATTTTTTCTTTTTATCATTGTTTCCTTAAATCATTAATTATATTTAAAAATGTTGGAAAAGATGTTTTGATGGAGTCTTTGTCATGTATTTTCCATTGGCCTCCAAAAGACAATGCAGCAATAACACATGTCATGAATACTCTGTGATCTTTTAAATAATTTTTAATTTCAATTTTTTTATTGGTCTGCAAGTTTGGATTCCCATAAATTTTAATTGAGCTGTTAGTTGATTTTGTTTTTATACCTATTTTATTTAAAATATTTTCTCCCCATTTTAACCTGGGACTTTCTTTTTGATTAAGTTCTCCTAGATTTCTAAAATAAGAAATTCCCTTTGCTTTCGCTGCTACAAGAAAAATAATCAAAAATTCATCTATAGCACCACTATTTAATTTTACGGGAGACTTAATTGCTTTGAGTGAGTTGGGACTTTTGACTTTGATGTCAGCTATTTTTTCGCCTTTATAGACTTTTTTATTTTTGAGAATTATTTTTACACCCATTTTTTTTAATATTGTGATTACACCTACCCTTGATGGATTAATGTTTACATTTTTAATAACAAGTTCTGACTCTTTTGTAAGTGCAGTTAAAACTATAAAAAAAGCACTCGAACTAATATCCGAAGGAATATTATAATTTAAAGGATTAATTTTTTTTATTTTTTTGACTGTTATCTCATCATATTTTTTTTTACTTTTAACTATAATTGGTAAATTAAGATGTTTACAAAAAAGTTCAGTATGATTTCTTGATTTTTTTGCTTTAATTTTTGTGGTGCCTGTAGATCGCATCCCCCCAAAAATTACTGAACTTTTGCACTGGGCAGAACCTCTTTTTTCCTCATACCTTATTGATTTTAAATTTGATGATCCTTTAATAATTAAAGGCAAACCTTTACCTTTATTTAGTTTAAATTTTGCACCAAATTTACTTAAAGGGTCAGTTATTCTTTTAAAATCTCTTTTTGATAAACTTTTATCTCCAATTAATCTAATTTTCTCAGGTGTGTTAATTAAAATACCAAGTATCAATCTACCTAATGTTCCTGAATTTTTAGCATCTATAGTAATATTTTTTTTATAATTATAACCTTCTATCCCTCTCCCATAAATTATGCAGACTTTTTTATTAATTTTCGATTTAATACCTAATTTTTTTATTGCATTTATTGCTGCCAATACATCTTCTGATAATAATAAATTTTTTGCTACACTTTTTCCATTTGCGAGAGATGAAAATAATACCCATCTAATACTAATACTTTTGTCACCACTAACAGTTATAGATTTATTAAATTTTTTAATTTTAGTTTTTATTGTTACAGAATTTGTCATTAAGAATTAATTAAATTTAAAATTGTCCCCAAAATATGCATTTTTAGCATTAATATTTTTCACTAAGTTTGAAGGTGTGTCTTGGGCTATAATTTTACCATTGCTTAATATCATTGCTATATCTACACACGCGAGAAGATCTCTAGCTTGATGGTCACAAATGCATATAGTAATTCTATTTTCGTTTTGTAAATTTACAATTATCTCTTGCAACATTTTGATTGTTAAAACATCTAGGGCTGCAAAACATTCATCTAAAAGTAGCACTTTAGGCTCACTTAATAGTGACAATGCAATAACTAATTTTTTCTTTTGTCCACCTGATAAAAATTTAGCTTTAATATCTTTTAAATTATCTAATTCAAATTTAGAAAGAAGGTAATTGATTCTTTCATTTCTATAGCTCTTTTGATCAATAACAATTTCGCTGATTGCTTTAAGATTGTCGTGAAGAGTTAAATCATTAAAAAAACCACCGTATTGAGGAACATATCCAACTTTAAATTTTTTTGTTCTCAGATAGACAGGATAATTTGTTACATCCTTGCCGGCAATTTTAATCTTGCCACTGCCTGGATTAATTAGACCGGTAATCAGATTAAATATTGTTGATTTACCAACCCCATTAGGACCAAGCATTCCAAAAATTTGACCTTCGTTGATT
Organism: uncultured Pelagibacteraceae bacterium; assembly: GCA_902597515.1. Lineage (GTDB taxonomy): Bacteria > Pseudomonadota > Alphaproteobacteria > Pelagibacterales > Pelagibacteraceae > Pelagibacter. The sequence goes on along the minus strand of CACJYB010000014.1, from coordinate 11,479 downwards.
TTAAAATTTAAATTATCTAAAATAAGTCTGTTTCCATATGCGAGAGAAATATTTTCAAATTCAATTATTGAATTTATATTCTTAAAAGATTTAATTCTAAATTTTTTTATTATTGCCATTTTAATTTTTACTTTTAATATTTACTTTTTTATCTTTTTCATACATAAATATTTTTGTATCTTTTGTTTGAATATTTATTTCGATTACATCAGCATATAATACATTTTTGTTATTATTATAAGTTACATCTTTGGAAATTATCATAGAGTTTCTTTTTAGTGAGAAGTCAAGATATTCGCCTTTTATTTTATTATCTAAATACTTAATTATTACATTTTTTGAAAAAATAGTATCAAAATTGTCTGTATTATATTTACCAAATTTTGATGTAATAATTATGTAATCAGAGTCTCTTAATTTTACGGTGCCTCTTACCTCAGTCAGATATATTATGTCAGGCTTAGAATAATCTATTTCTCCTTGTAAAGCATTAATGATGTATTCATTACCATCTGCATCTTTTGTAGAATAACTTACATTTTCAATAATATTTGAACTGTAAGGTATTTCAATAGGAGTTTCAGTTTCAATTTTTTTTGTATTATTTTTTTTTAAAAATTTTTCGTAATTTAAAATAAACAGAATTAATAAACACAATATAATTGAAAAAAAAATTACAATTCTCTTTCTTAACATTTATGAAATGTTTGACTGTAAAATTGTGTGTACATGGATAACACCTATAGTTTTTGAGGGGTTATTTTTATTACTTACAAGAAGAGAGGTAATTTTTTTGCTATTCATTAAGGATAAGGCCTTAGCAGCTAGTTCATTTTTATCAATACTGATAGGCTTTTTTGTCATTATCTCTTTTACTGTTAAATAAATAAAATTTAATTTTTTTTGATTAGATCTTCGTATTTGTCCATCTGTAATTATACCAACAGTTTTCCTGTTTTTATTAATAACAATTAGGATACCTAATTTTTTTTCAGTTAAAATTTTTAATGCTTTTTTGACTTGCAGATTTTCATTTACAAAAGGTATTGCTTTTCCCTTAATCATAATATCTTCAACACTTTTTAGCTGAGCTCCTAAACTTCCAGCGGGGTGAAGTTTTTTAAAATCCATTTTTCCAAATTTTTTATACTTCATAGTAGATATTGCTAAAGCATCTCCTATAGCTAGCTGTGAAGTTGTACTAGAAGTTGGCACTATTCCGCCAGCTTCATTTACTTTTGGAAGTAAAAGTTTTATATCTGCTGCTCTGTAAAGAACTGAATCCTTTTTTGAAATTATTCCTATAAGTAAAATTTTGTTCCTATTTGCATATTGGATTATATTTTTTAATTCCTCTGTTTCTCCTGAATTACTTATAAGAATTAATATATCTTTTTTTGAAATCATACCTAGATCACCATGAGAAGCTTCACTTGCAGAAATACTAAATGAGGGAGTTCCAACAGAGGCAAGTGTTGCTGCAATTTTCGATGCAATTAGACCGCTTTTGCCCACTCCACATAAAATTACTTTTGACTGACACTTTGATATTTGGATAACAGCCTCATTAAAAGAATGATTAATGTGTTTTTTTAAATTCTGTAATGCTTTGATTTCAAGATTAATCACTTCTTTAGCGGTTGAAATAAATTTTTTATTTTTCATCAATGTGACCAGATATCATCTTTAAACAAAGCTAAATCAAGATCAACTCTAGTTTTGAGGAATTTTAGACAATCTTCATAAAGCTTGATTCTATTTTCTCTCTTAAGTATTTTAATAAGTTCTTCGTGAATTTTATGAAGATAAATTACATCATTTGCACAATATTTTAATTGTGCTTGTGTTAGTTTGCCTCCAAAATCTGAGCTTTGAAATTGTTTACTTATGTCTATATTTATAAATTCTTTTATAAGATTTTTTAATGAGTGATTATCAGAATAACTTCTAGCAAGTTTCGAAGCAATTTTAGTATCTAAAATGTTATTCGTGTCAGTTTTTAAATAGTATTTGATATGAGCAATATCAGCCCTCCCGTAATGAAAAATTTTAGTAATGTTTTCATCACTTAATATTTTAATTAAATTTGGAGAATTATAATTCTGTCTATCAAATTGAACTATATGCGCATCAGAATTTCCTGAGGATATCTGTATTAGGCAAAGGGGGTCTCTTCTTACATTTAGACCCATAAACTCACCATCTATAGCTATTATATTGCCTAATTTCAAATCATCTGGTAGATCGTTTTTGTGCAATTCAATTTTATTCATTATTAAACATATATATATGAAAGCAAAAAATTGTCTAATTTTTGGTGGTAGTGGTCAAATAGGAAGAAACTTAATAAGAAAACTTACAAAGAACAACTATAGAGTTACGGTAGTAACTAGGAACATCCATCAGAAAAGCTATATAATTAAGACCCAGGCTAATGCTGGGTATATTGATATAGTGGAGTCCAAAATTTTTGACGAAAAAAAAATTAGAGCCCTTTTTGCAAAGGCTGATATTTGTATAAACTTAATTGGAATTTTATTTGAAAACAAAAAAGGAAATACATTTAAAAACATACATACAGTTTTTCCCTCACTTTTAGCCAAACTTTCTAAAGAATATAATTTAAAGCATTTTGTTCATGTATCTGCATTAGGCATAAATGGAGTGACTGACTCCAATTATGCAAAAAGTAAAACTGAAGGAGAAAATGAGGTTTTAAGAAACTTTCCACTGGCTACAATATTAAGACCATCCATAGTATATTCAGTGGATGATAACTTTACTACAAATTTTATGACTTTACTTAGCAGACTACCATTTTTTCCACTTTATTATAGTGGTAGCACAAGATTTACACCAATTCATTGCTCAGATTTAACAGATACTATTCATCATATTATTTCAAATAATATTAATTCAAACATAATAGAGTGTGTTGGTCCTGAGGAAATTACATTCAAAGAAATAATTCAAAAACTTCTCTATCATATTGATAAAAAAAGATTGTTAATACCTATTCCTTTAACTATAGCAAAAATTTCTGCAAGCTTTTTTGAATTAATGCCTAATCCCATAATAACCAAAGATCAATTAAGACTATTAAGATATGACAATGTTCCATCTGGTAAATATAAAACAAATTCAGATATTGGAGTTCCGAGTGTTAGGTATTTTGATAATGAAATTAAAAAATATAGTTATATGTGGAGAGAAGGAGGACAATTTTCTACAGATAAATATAAGTCAACTTATGATGCAGAATAAGAAAATAGAACAAGTTAAAATTAAGCAGACTGTATTTTTTTTTCTATAAATTCCGGCACTTCTTCTTTAACATTTACATCCTCCTTTTTACCTTTTGGTTGATAAGCATAGAGTAAATGGAGTTTGCAGTAAGAAAAATCCTTTAAAGAAGATCTACCACAAAAATAAAATTTCTTTTCATCAGGGTGTCCAATTGGCCACTTGCAAGTATTATCATCTAGTTCCTCTAAATTTTTTGGATTCTCAGGTTCAAAATCTTTTTCAATTATAAGAGACTTGAATTTACTTTTACTTTTTTTTCTATTATTTTTTATATTTTTCTCGATGACTGAGTTATCAAAATTTTCATTTGATGCTGCAGTCCTAGTTTTAATTTTAGCAGATAAGTTTAGTCTATGAGCTTTTCCAATAACTGCATTTCTACTTATACCTCCAATGATTTCTGCTATTTGGCTTGCTGTATTTCCTTTGCCCCAAAGTTCTTTTAATTTTGCAACTTTTTCTTCTGTCCAGCTCATAACAATATGTAGTATTTTATTTTAATAAAATAACAATATACTGGTATGTAATAAAATTAAACAATCAAAAAATAAGAGTTATCAACAAAAATGATACAAATAAGTTTTAATATATTTTCAATCCTAACTTGTATTAATGATTAAAGTTTATAAAACAAAATGAATTTATGACTTTTTTAGCAAAAAACTATAACAGAAAAAAAATTTCCTTTAAACGAGGAAGGGGAGCATATCTTTATTCAACTAACAATAATAAATATTTAGATTTTGTTCAGGGTATCGCTGTTAATTCTTTAGGCCACGCAAATCCTAAATTGGTTAAAGTTGTAAATAGTCAATCAAAAAAATTATGGCATGTGTCTAATGCTTTCCAAATTCCAGAAGGTGAAAAACTTGCTAAAAAATTGTGTACTAAAACTTTTGCTAATTTTGTGATGTTTCAAAATAGTGGAGCAGAAGCTACAGAAGCAGCAATTAAAGTTGCTAGAAGATATTTCTATTCAATTGGTAAACCGAATAAAAATAGAATTTTATGCATTAAAAACTCGTTTCATGGAAGAACTTTAGCAGCAATTTTTGCTAGTGGATCAAAAAAAATGACTGAAGGATTTGGTCCAAAAGTAACAGGTTTCGATCATTTTAATTTTGGTGATCATAATGCTCTTAAAAAAAAAATTAATAAGAATACAGCCGCTATTATGGTTGAAACTATTATGGGTGAAGGTGGCATTAAGGTTATTCCTGATTGGTGCTTAAAAGAATTAAGAGCATTATGTAATAAGAAAAAAATATTATTAATCCTTGATGAAGTCCAGTGTGGGATAGGAAGATCTGGTGATTTCTTTGCGTTTGAAAAATCAAAAGTAAAACCTGATATTGTGCCAATTGCAAAAGGGATAGGTGGAGGATTTCCTATTGGCGCAGTTTTAATGAATAAAAAAGTTGCCTCAGGCATGACACCAGGCACTCATGGATCAACATTTGGAGGAAATCCTTTGGCGATGGCTGTTGGAAACACTGTAATGGATATTATATCAAATAAAAAATTTTTAAATAATGTAAAAACTCTATCGAAATATTTTTTATTTAAATTAAATAAAATCCAAGAAAAATATCCAAAAACAATTAAGCAAATAAGAGGAAGAGGTTTTTTGATTGGGATACAGTTGCATAAAGATCAAAATGAATTTATTAAAAAATTAATGGATAATAAGTTGTTGACTATTCGAGCAGCTGAAAATGTTGTTCGTATTTTACCTCCATTGAATGTCAAAAAAAATGAACTAGATTTGGCATTAAAAATTATTGAAAAGGTTTGTTCGCAGATAAAATGATATGAAACATTTCATTAATTTAAAAGATATACACACGAAAGATCTTAGAAAGATTATTATTGATGCTAAGAAAAGAAAAAGTTTAAGAAAAAAACTAAGTACATTAGAGGTTGATAAGGGCGCACCCCTAAAAGGAAAATTATTAATCCAAATGTTTGAAAAGTCTAGTTTGCGAACAAGATTGAGCTTTTATTTAGCTATTAAACAATTAGGTGGTGGTACTTTGACTTTGAGATCCAATGAGCTTCATTTGGGTCAAGGTGGAGAAAGTATTGCTGATACTGCGAAAATAATATCAACTTATGGGGATGGGTTTATGCTTAGAACTGATAGTGACAAAAAGGTTGAAAATTTTGCAAAATATTTATCAATACCAGTAATTAATGGTTTAAGTCCTTCATCTCATCCTACTCAAGTTTTATCTGATGTTTTTACAGTTGAGGAAATTAAGAAGAAACCTATTTCAAAATTAAACATTTGCTGGATAGGTGACTCCAATAATGTTTTGGATAGTTTAATTGCTGCTTCAGTAAAATTTTCTTTTAAGCTAAGTATTGGTTGTCCAAAAAAATTTGAACCAGGAAAAGAAGTTAGAGCATGGGTCAAAAGAAATAATAAAAAAATTTATATTTATAATGATGCTAAAAAAGCTGTGTCTAAAGCAGATGTAATTTTTTCTGATAAAGTTATTTCTTTAAACGATAAAGTTAATAAGAAAAAAAAAATACAAGCATTTAAAAATTTTAAAATTGATAAAAAATTAATGAGCTATGCTAAAAAAAGTTGTATTTTTTTACATTGTTTGCCAAGAGGTAACGAAGTGAGTGATGATATTTTCTTGGGTAAAAAATCTCACGTTTGGCAACAAGCACTCAATAGAGTTCATGTGCAAAAAAGTATTTTGTTATATTGTTTTGGAAAATTAAGGTAGTGGTAAAGGGCTGTCTGAATTCTCATTTAGATATTTTATTACAGAGGCTCTATCTCTTTCTTTTCTTAGACCTGCATATGCCATCTTCGTTCCCTTTATCCATTTAGCAGGTTTGATTAAAAATCCATTCAGTTCTTCAAAAGTCCAATTCTTGTCATATGCATCTAATGCTTTTGAATATTTATAATCTTCTACACCTCCAACTTTTCTACCTACAACATTATATAAAGCGGGTCCTATAGCATTCTTCCCGCCCTTAACTATTGAATGACAAGCAGCACATTTTTTAAAAACTTTTTCTCCATGCGCAATATCTCCCATTGCCATTAAGGCTGATATATCAATTTTGTCTGATGTCGTACTTGAGCTAGTTGTTGATACGGTGGTTGCAGTTTCTACTTCAACTGAATAACCAGGTGTTTCAGGTTTCTCTACATGGAATATAACATCAGATAATTTTCCAATACCAATTACAAGCAAGGCAACCATTAAAACTGCAGCAACTATTTTATTTATTTCGAAAGAATCCATTTTTTCTAAATTTTGTAGTGAACGTATAACATGATAAATTAAAAAAAAGCTAAAATTTAATGTATAAATTTGCCTCTATAGTTGTTTAATGAGTATAATAATTTGAAAATATAATGAAAACTTTAGTAATTATACCCTCTAGAATGTCTGCTACTAGGCTGCCAGGCAAACCTTTGCTAAAAATAAATGGTTTATCAATTATTTCGCATGTATCTAAAAAAGCAGAAGAGGCCAATATTGGAAATGTGATTGTGGCTACAGAGAACCAGGAAATAATTGATGATGTTAAAGGAAATGGTTTCAATGCTATTTTAACCAGCAATAAACACAAAACTGGTACAGATAGAATTCACGAAGCGCTTAAAAAATCAAATATTAAGGATGTTGATTTTATTATGAATTTACAAGGAGACGAACCAGCAATCGACATTGATGATATAAAAAGTTTGAATGAAAAAATGGTAAAAAATAATTCTAATTTAGGGACTCTTGCCGCAAAAATAAAAGATAATAAAAATCTTAAGAATGTTAATATTGTTAAGGTCATAACTGAAAACAGCCTAGAAGGGGATCATTTTCCAAAGGCAGTATCCTTTTTAAGAAAATCTGAGCAGATAGAAAATATTTATCACCATATTGGAATTTATTGTTATTCGAGAGATTGTCTTGAAAAATTTGTTCACTTGAATCAATCCAAAAATGAAATAGAAAATCGACTAGAGCAATTAAGAGCATTAGATAATAATATTGATATTAATGTTTCACTTGCAAAGTCATCTCCAATAAGCGTAGATACAGAAGAAGATTATCTAGCCTTAAAAAAAATAATGGAATATAAGAATTGATGAGTAAAATTTATTTTCAAGGAACCTTTGGTGCATATTCTCATTTAGCAGCGCTTTCAATCGATCCTAAAGCGGATATCTTACCTTGTAAAACCTTTGATGATTGTTTTAACAAAGCATCTGAAGAACCAGATAGTAGAATTATAATTCCAGAGTCGAATAGAATTACCGGTAACATTGGAATTGAATATTTAATTTTTAAACATAGGCTAAATATTTATAAAGAGCATTTTCAAAAAATTGAGCATAATTTATTAGGACAGCCTGGGGCAAAATTAAATGATATCAAAGAAGTATATTCACACGCACAAGGATTGTCCCAGTGTTCAAAATTTATAAAAGAAAATAATTTAGCAGAACATATTAGAGCAGATACTGCTGGATCTGCTGAAATGATTTCTAAAACAAAAGATATTAAGAAATCAGCCATAGCATCCTCATTAAGTGCTGAGATTTATGGCTTGGAAGTAATTAAAAAAAATATAGAAAACGAAAGTGGAAATTTGACAAGGTTTTTAGTTATGGGGAAAAATATTTCTCAACCAGAATTTAAAGATAAAACTTATATAACCTCTTTTTTATTTAAACTGAAAAGTAAGCCAGCTGCTCTCTATCAATCATTGGGAGGTTTTGCTATTAATGGTGTAAATTTAACTAAACTACAAAGTTATCCAGAAAAAAATAGTTTCGATTCTTATTTTTTCTTATGTGATTTAGATGGACATATTGAAGACTCAAAAGTTCAAAAATCTCTTGAAGAGCTGGGCCTGCATTGTGAGGATTTTCACGTTCTAGGTGTTTTTGAAGCTGATAGTTTGAGACAAAATAAATAAGAATCTTTTCTTGTAGATTAGAAATTTTAACTGCTATAATAGATTTGGAGGCTAGAGGTGGATGCTGCTTGAACCCGACCAGATCTTAACGGAAGCAGTCGTAGAGACAGTTATTCAGGTTCTAGTCTCCTTATAGATATATGAATAATAACTCAAAAGTATTAGCGCTTAAATATAGACCACAAACTTTTGATGATCTTATTGGTCAAGAGGTTGTTGCTGAAACTATTACTAATTCTATTAAAGCTGACAAAATACCTAATGCATATTTGTTCACTGGAATAAGGGGAATAGGAAAAACCACAACAGCACGGATTGTTGCAAAAGCACTTAATTGTTCAAATGGAATAGAAAATAAATGTAAAATTAAATGTGATAATTGTGATGCGATTACAAACTCAAATCATATCGATGTTCTTGAGATGGATGCCGCAAGCAAAACAGGCGTAGATGACGTAAGAGATTTGATTGAATTTTCTAGATATGGGCCAACATCTGCAAAATATAAAATTTTCATAATTGATGAAGTTCATATGCTTAGCAAGCAAGCATTTAATGCATTATTAAAAACTTTAGAAGAGCCACCTGAATATTTAAAATTTATTTTTGCAACAACAGAAATAAAAAAAATTCCTATTACTGTTGTTTCTAGATGTCAAAGATTTGATTTGTCTAGAATTAAATCCTCAGAATTATTAGAATATATAAAATTAATTAAAGATAAGGAAAATGGAAAAATAACAGAAGATGCTTTAAAGCTTATAGTAAAAATTTCGGAAGGTTCTGTTAGAGATGCTTTATCATTATTAGATAGAGCATTATTAAGTTTGGATGATGGAAAGGAATTGGATTTAAATTCAGCTCAGAAAATTTTTGGATATTTCGATAAATCTCAATTAATTGACTTATTTGAGCTGATTTTAAAAGGTGAAGAAACAAAAGTAATAAATATTTATAGAAAAATTTATGACCAAGGTGTTGAACCAAAAGTTTTTATTAATGACTTCTTAGAGTTACTTTATTATTTTAAAAATATTAATTCTTTAACTTTAGAAAGCACAAACTTTTCATTAAATGATGAAGAATTTTCTAAAATTAAAAATTTATCAAATCAAATAGATTCAGAGGTATTGATATTATTTTGGCAATTTGCCATTTCTTCTCTTGAAGAAATTGATATTGTTTCAAACCAGCACCTTTCAATTGAAATGTTCTTAATAAGACTGATGCATTTAAGTTCTGTAAAATCTAAAAATAAAGTTGAAAAAGTTGAGATTGATTTGAAGAGTGAAAATTTAGTTAACAATAAAGAAACTGAATTAACTCCTAAAGCAATCAATCAAATCAAGAATATTGCACAAGAAGAAAAAACCAAACCAGAAGTTCAAACAGAAATTAAAGCAGAACATAAAATTAATATAAATGCATTTGAGGATTTAATTGAAATTTGCACAAAAAGAAAAGAAATCAAACTTAAATACGAATTAGAAAAAAATGTTAACCTTGTAAAATTTGAAAAAAACAGAATTGAAATATCTTTTAATGAAAGTTTAGATAAAGATTTTGTAAAAGATTTATCATCAAAGCTTTTTGAATGGACAGGTGAAAGATGGATTATTACGTTTAGTAAATTAAAAGGGCAGATTTCAGTAAAAGATAAAGAAAAAAATGTAAAAAAAAAGTTAATGGATGAAATGAAAAATTCAGAAATATTTAAAAGTGTGATGGATAAATTTCCTGATGCCGAATTAATAGATGTAAATTCAAAAAAAGATGGAGTTGATAATGACTGATTTTAGTAAAATTTTAGATAAAGCAAAAGAACTTGAGGCAAAAATGAAAGAAAGCCAACAAAAGATTAAGGAAATTAGAGTTGAAGGAGTTTCGGGTTCAAATTCTGTAAAGATAACTTTGGATGGAGAGGGAGAGATGCAAACAATAAAGTTATCTGATGAAATTATGAAAGAGGACAAAACCATAATTGAAGATTTAATTGTTGCAGCACATAATAGTGCTAAATCTCAACTAAAATCAAAAACAACTGAGGAAATTTCAAAAGCAACAGGTGGGTTTGGAATTCCAGGTTTCAAATGGCCCTTATAAAATATGGAAAATGGTAATGAGATAGATGATTTAATTAAACTGATATCAAAATTGCCTGGCTTGGGTCCTAAATCAGCAAAGCGGATTGTATTAAAGTTAATTAATAATAGAGATGAACTAGTAAAACCTTTAGCAAAATCATTAGCGGATGTTTATAAAAATATTTCTAGATGTAAAATTTGTGGGGCTCTAAAATCTGTTTCAATAGAGTGTGATTATGAAAATTGTAAAATTGTAGATAAAAAATATGAAAAAATTTGTGTAGTAGAAAATATATCTGACCAGTGGAGTATAGAAAGTTCAAATATATATAAAGGTTATTTTCACATTTTAGGAGGCACTATTTCGTCAGCTGGACAAAAAAAAGAGGATTTATTAATTAATTCTTTAGTGCAAAGAGTTAAAAAAGATAAGATAGAAGAAGTCATACTCGCAACTAGTGCAACTGTTGAAGGTCAAACAACTGCATATTATATTCAAGATAGTTTAAAAAATTTGAATGTTAAGATTACTAAATTAGCACAAGGATTACCTGTTGGTGGAGAAATTGAAAGTTTAGATGATGGAACTTTATTTTCTGCTTTTAAAAATAGGTCTAATTTGATTTCGAACTCAGATTAGACTTTTTTTTCAATCTATTTAAATGAAGTAATGGTTCAGTATAACCTGAAGGTTGCTCTTTACCTTTAAACACTAAATCACAGGCAGTTTGAAACGCTATAGAATTTTCATAATCATCACTCATTTTAACATATAGCGGATCATCTTTGTTCTGATCATCTACTATTTTGGCCATCTCTTTCATTATTTCAGTTACTTGTATTTTTGTTGTAATTCCATGATGAATCCAATTGGCTATATGTTGTGAAGAAATTCTTAGTGTTGCTCTATCTTCCATTAATCCAATATTGTTAATATCAGGAACTTTTGAACAACCTACACCTTGGTCAACCCATCTTACAACATACCCTAATAAAGTTTGTGCAGAATTAGAAATTTCTTTATTTATATCTTCTACAGACCAATTAGGTCTGTCTGCTATTGGGATTGTTAAGAGATCATCAAGCTTAGCTGGCTCTCTATCAATTAATTTTTTTTGTTCGTTAAAAATATTTATTTC
>CACJYB010000013.1 GCA_902597515.1 uncultured Pelagibacteraceae bacterium | reverse complement strand
ATAATTGGAAAAATAGGTACAGCAGGTGGAACAGGATCTGTTGTGGAATATGCTGGAGATTTAATAAGATCTTTGAGTGTTGAGCAAAGAATGACTATTTGCAATATGACAATTGAAGGTGGTGCAAGAGCAGGATTAATTGCACCAGATGAAAAAATTTTTGAATATTTAAAAGGAAAACCAATGTCTCCAAAAGGTGAAAATTGGGATAAAGCTTTGAACTATTGGGAAACTTTAAAAACAGACGCTGATGCTAGTTTTGATAAAGAAATTAGCCTAAATGCAAATGAAATTTTACCCATGATTACATGGGGCACGTCACCACAAGATGTAATAACAATTGATGGAAAAGTTCCAAATCCAAATAATGAGACCGATGAAGATAAAAAAAATTCAATTGAAAGAGCTTTAAAGTATATGGGTCTAAAACCTGACATGGCAGCCACAGATATAAAAATAGATAAGGTATTTATTGGTAGTTGTACTAATGGCAGAATAGAAGATTTGAGAGAAGCAGCAAAGATCTTAAAGGATAAAAAAGTATCATCGCATGTTAATGCTATAGTAGTTCCAGGCTCTGGCTTAGTTAAAGAACAAGCAGAACAAGAAGGACTAGATAAAATTTTTGTTAGCTCAGGGTTTGAATGGAGAGAACCAGGTTGCTCTATGTGTTTAGCGATGAATGCCGACAAATTAAAGCCAGAAGAAAGATGCGCCTCTACATCAAATAGAAATTTTGAGGGAAGACAAGGTAGAGGTGGTAGAACCCATCTAGTTAGCCCAGGAATGGCTGCAGCAGCTGCAATTTCAGGTAATTTAGATGATGTCAGAAAGTATCAAAATTAAATGCAAAAATTTAATAAATTAAAAAGTATCCCAGCTTATTTGCCAATTGTAAATATTGATACAGACATGATAATTCCAAAACAGTTTTTAAAAACTATCAAAAGAACTGGCCTAGGAAAAAATTTGTTTTTTGAAATGAGATATGATGATCAAGGTAAAGAAATAAATGATTTTGTGTTAAACAAAGATCCATTTAATCAATCTAAAATTTTAATTGCTGGAAAAAACTTTGGATGTGGTTCGTCAAGAGAACATGCTCCTTGGGCTTTATTAGATTTTGGAATTACTTGTGTAATAAGCTCAAGTTATGCAGATATTTTTTTTAGTAATTGTTTTAAAAATGGAATTTTGCCTATAATTCTTGAAGAAGAAAAAATAAAAGAGCTATCTGAATACGCAAATAGACAAGAAGAAATTTCTATTGATTTGCAAGAGGAAAAAATAGTTTATGGAAATAATGAGCTAAAATTTGAAGTTGATCCATTTAAGAAAAAATGTTTGTTAGAAGGACTTGATGATATCGCTTTATCCCTAAAAAAATCAGAAAAAATAGAAAAGTTTGAAACAAATTTAAAAAAGGAAAAGCCTTGGGTATTTAATGATTAAAGTAAAAAAAAGAAAAATACTTTTACTTCCTGGTGATGGTATTGGTCCGGAGGTAATAGCTGAGGTAAAAAAAATTATTAACTGGTTTAATGATAAAAAATCTTTAGATTTTGAAATTGATCAGGAGCTAGTTGGTGGTTGTTCTTATGATAAACACGGTACCCCAATCACTGATGAGGTTTTTTACAAAGCACTAGAAAGTGAAGTAATTATGCTTGGAGCAGTTGGTGGTCCTACATGGGATAACTTAGAATTTTCCAAAAAACCAGAAAGAGCATTGTTAAAACTCAGAAAAGAATTAAAGCTTTTTGCTAACTTAAGGCCTGCAATTTGTTTTAAACAATTAGTAGATGCTTCAACCCTAAAGCCAGAGGTAGTTTCAGGACTAGATATAATGATAGTAAGAGAGTTAACGGGTGGAATATATTTTGGTGAACCTAGAGGAATTAAGCCAATTGAAAATGGAGAAAGAAAAGGAATTAATACACACACTTATACGACTAGCGAAATTACTAGAGTAGCTAGGATTGCTTTTGATTTAGCCAGAAAAAGATCAAACAAGGTTACTTCATGTGAAAAATCAAATGTGATGGAAGCAGGACAATTGTGGAAGGAAGAAGTCCAAGAACTTCATGAAAAAGAATACAAAGATGTAGAATTAAGTCATATGTTAGCAGACAATTGTGCTATGCAGCTTTTAAGAAACCCAAAACAATTTGATGTAATTGTAACAGATAATTTGTTTGGAGATATGTTGTCGGACCAAGCTTCAATGTTAACAGGATCTTTAGGCCTTTTACCTTCAGCATCTTTAGGTGCAAAAAATAAAGATGGTGAGATGAGAGCGATGTACGAGCCTATACACGGGTCAGCTCCAGATATAGCTGGCAAAGGGATAGCAAATCCAATTGCTTCTATTTTGAGCTTTGCTATGGCACTAAGATATTCTTTAGATCTTGATAAAGAAGCAGATATTTTAGAAAAAGCAGTTCAAGATGTTTTAAATGATGGGTTAAGAACTAAAGATATAATGTCAGAGGGTATGAAAGAAACCTCCACGTTAGCAATGGGTGATGCGATAATTTCAAAATTGCAATAAAACTAGAATTATTCTAAGCTTTAAATATGCCAAGTTACACCGCGCCAGTAAAAGACATGATGTTTCTCTTTGAAAAATTAAGAGATAATAAAAATTATAACGAGCTTGAAAAATATAATGAGGTGAGTGCAGATCTTGTTAAAGATATTTTAGAAGAAGCAGCTAAAATAAATCAAAATTTAATTTTACCTCTTGCTAAAGCAGGTGACGAAAATCCAGCAATTTTAGAAAATGGTGTTGTCAGAACACCACCGGGTTACAAAGAAGCATATCAGAAATACATTGAAGATGGTTGGACGTCATTGTCTTGTGACCCCAAATATGGAGGCCAAGGAATGCCAAAAACAGTAAGCGCGTTCTTTGATGAAATGCTTTCTTCAGCCAGTTTGTCATTTAAATTATATAGTGAACTTAGTATTGGTGCCTATAATTGTATTAATCATCATGCTTCAGATGAAATTAAAGATAAATATTTGCCAAAGATCGTAGAAGGTAAATGGAGTGGCACTATGTGTTTAACAGAACCAGTCTGTGGTACAGACTTAGGTTTGTTAAAAACCAAAGCCGTCAAACAATCTGATGACACTTATAAAATTAGTGGTCAAAAGATTTTTATAACTTCTGGTGATCATGACTTAACAGAAAATATTATTCATTTAGTTTTAGCAAGATCAACGGACTCGCCTGCGGGCACTAAAGGAATTAGTTTATTTTTAGTACCAAAATTTATTGTAAATGAAGATGGTAGTGTTGGTCAAAGAAATGGAATTTCAACAGGATCTATAGAGAGTAAAATGGGAATAAAGGGTTCAGCAACATGTGTGTTAAATTTTGATGAAGCAACTGGTTATATGATTGGTAACAAAGATAAAGGTCTTAGTGCTATGTTTACTATGATGAACCTTGAGAGAATAGTGGTAGGTATTCAAGGTTTAGGAATTTCTGAAATTGCGTATCAGAACTCACTTGCTTATGCAAAAGAGAGAAAGCAAGGAAAAACAAATAATTCAAAATCTACAAATGGTGCAGACTTTATAATAGATCATGCGGATATTAGAAGATCTTTACTTAATATGAAGTCAATTATTGAAGGAGAAAGAGCTTTATGTTTTTGGTTATCACAACAAACTGAGGTGAGTCTTTATCATCCTGATGAAAAGATTAAACAAGAAGCTTTGGATTATGTTTCATTGATGACACCAGTTGTTAAGTCATTATTTACAGATTTAGCAATGGAAATTACTAACGACGCGATGCAAATACATGGTGGATATGGATACACTAAAGACCAAGGAATAGAGCAATTATATAGGGATAATCGTATTACCCCAATCTATGAAGGAACAAATTCTGTCCAGGCAGCAGATTTAGTGTTTAGAAAATTATCAAATAAAAATGGCGATGTTATTAATAAGTTTTTAGATATGATTAAATCTGAATCTGATAGTAAAAATGAAAAAGTAAAAACATTTTCAAAAGAATTAAATCATTATTTAGATATTTTATCTAAGTTTACCGACTGGATTAAGGATAAACATAAAATCGAAAAGGACGATGTTAGTGCTGCAGCAAATGATTATTTGAGAAGTCTGGGATATGTTTCAATTGCTTATGCTTGGATCAAAATTTTAGATGTAAGTTTTAGTGATTTTGAAAAAAATAAAGAATTTTATAGTGATAAAATAAATACAGCAAAATTTTATTTTGATAAGGTATTGCCTAGAGCCGAGTATCATTACAAATCTGCTATCTCTGGAAGTTCTAATATAATGAATTTTAAGTTTAATTAATAATGAATCATTACGAGACAAATTTAGATAAAAATAAAGCTAACTACGTACCACTTACCCCATTAACGTTTCTTAAAAGAGCAAGGGAAATTTATCCAAATTATGAAGCTATAATTTATGAAGATAGGAAATATACTTGGAATGATGTTTACAAAAGAGCTGTAAAATTTGCTAGTGCACTATCAAAAATTGGAATTAAAAAAGGAGACACTGTTTCATTCTTAGCCTTTAATACACCAGAGATTTTCGAAGGACATTACTCAGTACCTATGGCAGGTGCAGTATTAAATACAATTAATATAAGATTAGATGCAAATACAATTTCATATATTTTAGATCACAGTGATGCAAAGGTACTAGTAGTTGATAGACAATTACATGGAGAAGTTAAGAAAGCATTAAAAACTTTAAATAAAAAAATTATAATAATTGATATAGATGATAAAAATGCTGATCAATCGAAATTAGAAAAAATTGGCGATTTAGAATATGAAAGTTTTTTAAATACAGGTGATGAAAATTTCGATTGGCAAATGCCAGAGGATGAATGGCAAGCAATATCCTTAAGCTATACATCAGGTACTACAGGAAATCCCAAAGGAGTAGTTTATCATCATAGAGGTGCATATTTAATGTCTACAGGAAGTTCGGTAGCTTGGAACATGCCAAATAGATTAAATTTTTTAACAGTGGTTCCAATGTTTCATTGTAATGGTTGGTGTTATCCATGGACAGTTCCAATGTTAAACGGAAGGACAATTTGTTTAAGAAATATTGATATAAAAAAAATTTTTGAATTAATCGATAAATATGAAGTAACTCATTTTGGTGGTGCCCCAATAGTATTAAATATGATTACAGGAGCTCCTGAAAGTGACAAAAAAAAATTAAAACAAAAAGTTTATGTTTTGACTGCTGGAGCGCCACCACCAAGTATAATTTTCAAAAAAATGAGAGCATTAGGTTTTGAGGTTATGCATGTATACGGTTTAACGGAAACTTATGGACATGTTACTCAGTGTGCGTGGAATGATGAATGGAACAATTTCGATGAGGAAAAACAAAATGAAATTAAGGCTAGGCAAGGTGTGAGATATCCAAATACCGAAGGTGTCGTTGTTTTGGATCCAGAAACAATGAAAGAAGTCCCTAGAGATGGAAAAACAATTGGTGAAATTATGATTAGAGGGAATGTCGTAATGAAAGGTTACTTTAAAGACAAAGATGCTACTGATAAAGCCATGAAAGATGGATGGTTTCATAGTGGTGATTTAGCTGTAATGCATCCTGATGGGTATGTAAAAATACAAGATAGATCAAAAGATATAATTATTTCTGGAGGAGAAAATATTTCTTCAATTGAAATAGAAAATACACTTTCTAAACATCCATCAGTTTCTATTGCTGCAGTTGTTGCAAAACCAGATGAAAAATGGGGAGAAGTTCCTTGTGCATTTATTGAAATGGTTAAAGATAAGCCGGTTTCAGAAAAAGAATTAATTGATTTTTGTAAAGAAACTTTAGCGGGATTTAAAGTTCCTAAAAAGGTTGTGTTCTGTGATTTGCCAAAAACTTCGACAGGAAAAATACAAAAGTTTGAATTAAGAAAACAAGTTTAGGTAATTTTTGAATTTTCAATTGGAAAATAAAAATGTTTATGCGTCTGATGCAGGACAGGGTATTGATGAAAATAAAGAAACAATAGTATTTCTTCATGGAAGTGGTCTTTCGCATATTGTTTGGTCTCTAACTGAACAGTTTTTTTCAAATAATAATTTTAATGTATTATCTATTGATTTACCTGGGCACGGTAATTCTGATGGCCCTTGCTTAGATAGTATTGAAAAAATAGCTGATTGGTTGGAGCAGGTTTTTAATAAACTTAATTTAAATAATTTAATTTTAATTGGTCATTCCCAAGGTTGCTTGGAGATACTTGAATATGCTCACAAATATAAAAATAGATTAAAAAAGTTAGTTTTTATCGGAGGGTCAAATAAGATGCCAGTTCATCCAGATTTAATTGATCTAGCAAAAAATGGGGACTCCGATGCTGTTAAATTAATGATGAAGTGGGGTTATGAAGGTTCAAAAAGATTTATTGGTGGTAACCCAGTAGAAAAAATAATACAATCACCTCGAGACATAAGAGATATACTGGCGGTGGACCTTGTTGCATGTAACAATTACAAAAATGGTTCTGATGCTGCTAAATTAATAGAATTTCCATCAATGTTTATTTTTGGTTCTCTAGATAAGATGGTAAATCTAGAAGCTGGAAAAAAATTTTCTAGTCTAATTAACAACTCATCTACACACATAATCGAGGGTTGCGGCCATATGATTATGATTGAAAAAGCATTTGAAATGAGAGACAAAGTTTTAGAATTTTTGAAAAAATGAAGAACTTTTTAATTGCAAAATCAAGAAGACTTAGAGGTACACCATATACTTCTCGAATTGAGGAACAGGGTGTTACAGCTTATACAATTTATAACCATATGTTGCTTCCAGCTGCCTTTGGTTCAATTGAAGATTCTTATCATCATTTAAAAGAGCATGTTCAAATTTGGGATGTAGCAGCTGAAAGACAGGTAGAAATCTCTGGAAAAGATTCTGCAAAATTAGTTCAGCTAATGACTTGTAGAGATTTATCAAAATCTAAAGATGGAAGATGTTATTATTGTCCGATTATAGATGATAATGCTGGATTAATTAATGATCCAGTTGTTTTAAGAATTAATGAAAATAAATGGTGGATTTCTATTGCAGATACAGACGTAATATTATTTGCAAAAGGATTAGCAATTGGAAATAAATTTGATGTTAAAATCATAGAGCCAAAAGTTGATATCATGGCTGTACAAGGTCCAAAATCATTTCAATTGATGGAAAAAGTATTTGGAGAACAGATCACAAAATTAAAATTTTTTGGTTTTGATTATTTTGAATTTGGAGGTGCAAAACATCTTATCGCACAATCTGGATGGTCTAAACAAGGAGGTTATGAAGTATATGTTCAAAATACTGAAGCAGGCTTAAAACTATATGATCATTTATTTGAAATTGGAAAAGAATTTAATATTAAACCAGGGTGCCCTAATTTAATAGAACGAATCGAAAGTGGACTGTTATCTCATGGTAATGATATGGATAACGGAGATAATCCTTATGAATGTGGTTTTGATAAATATGTAAACATAGATAGTGATATTATTTTTTTAGGAAAAGAAAAATTAAAGAAAATAAAATCTGAAGGTATAAAAAGAAAATTAATGGGTGTGAAGTTGGATTTGGAGAAAATAAGTTTAACAGGATCTTTAGATCTCACTGACGATAATAACAAAATCATAGGGGAATTAAGGTCAGCCTGTTATTCGCCTCATTTTAAAAAAGTAATTGGTATTGCTATGATGAAAAAATCGCATTGGAATATAGACCAGAACGTAAAAGCAAGCATAAATGGTGATATTTGCATTGGTAAAGTTTGCGATTTACCTTTTATTTAGTATAACAACTTTAAAATGAACATAGCTATAGTAGGTGCAACAGGAAATGTTGGAAGGAAAACTCTTGAGGTATTTGATAAAAAAAACTTCAAGTTTAATAATCTATATTTAGTTGCCTCAGAAAAAAGTGCAGGAAAAAAAATCTCTTTTAGAGATAAAGAGTATGTTATTGAAAATTTAGAGACATATGATTTTTCAAAAGCAGATATAACTTTTTTTGCAGCAGGAGGAAAAATTGCTGAAAAATTTGCAGAAAAGGCTGCCAAGCACACAATTGTAATAGATAATTCAAGTTTTTTTAGGATGGATCCTGATGTTCCATTGATCGTTCCACAAGTGAATGCAGCTGAAATTAAAAATATGAAAAAAAATATTATTGCCAATCCAAATTGTTCTACAGCACAACTTGTTATAGCACTTAAACCACTACATGATTTATTCAAAATTAAAAGAGTTGTAGTTTCAACTTACCAATCTGTTTCAGGTGGTGGCAAAAGTCCAATGGATGAATTAATTGATCAAACCAAACAATATTTAGATGGAAAAAAAATAGAGTCAAAAAATTTTACTAAACAAATCGCTTTTAATGTTATTCCACATATCGATGTTTTTGCTGATGATGGATATACAAAAGAGGAATTAAAAATGACATATGAAACAAAAAAAATCTTAGACGAGTCAATTGAACTTACAGCTACATGTGTAAGAATTCCTGTTTTAGTATCTCATTCGGAGTCTGTAAATATAGAATTTGAAAAACCATATACTTTAGAAAAAGTGAGAGATGTTTTAAGTAAAGCAGATGGTTGTGAGGTTATTGATAAAAGAGAAAATGGAGGTTATAGCACACCATTTGAAGCAGCTGGGAGTGATGAGACATATATATCTAGAATTAGGGAAGACAAAACTAAAAAAAATTCGTTAAATTTGTGGATTGTATCAGACAACCTATTAAGAGGTGCTGCACTTAATTCTGTTGAAATTGCTGAAACAATTATTAATTCAAAATAAAATATGGAAAACAGACCTTTATCACCACACATACAGATTTATAAATGGCATATTTCTTCATTAGTATCTATTTCACACAGGATTACAGGAATAATTAATTTTTTTGCAATCACATTAATTTGTATTTGGTTTGCATTAATGCTTCTAGGAGAAAGTAATTATCAAATTATTAAAAATTATTTAGAAACTTTTTTAGGTAAATTTATTTTAATTGGAATAACCTGGTCATTTAGTTTTCAAATGTTAAGTGAAGTAAGACACTTGATTATGGATTTAGGTTATGGATTTGAATTACAAACAACAAAAATTACAGGTTTGTTAGTTATTTTTGGTTCGATTGTTTTAACTATCTTAATTTATTTAATTGGCAGAGGATTAATATAATGCTGCCAGTAACAAAAAAATGGTTATTCTTAAAAATTAGTTCTGCAATCTTATTACCTTTAATGCTTTGGTTTATTATAAATTTAGTGAATATTTATGATAAAAGTTATTTAGAAATAGTGAATTTTTTAACAACACAACCATCTAAATTCCTAATTGGATTATTTTTAGTTATTGCTTATTTTTTTTCAGCTTTGACTATAAGTGAGGTTTTTGAAGACTATATTAACGATAAAAAAACCAAAAATGCCGCAAACAAAGTCCTAAATTTTTTTGCTATAACAATCCCAGTAATTACAATAATTGTAATTTTTAACTTAAATACATGAAAGCATATAATATTATAGACCATGAGTACGATGTTGTTGTACTTGGTGCAGGTGGATCAGGTTTAAGAGCGGCAGTAGGGCTCAGCGAAGCTGGCTTAAAAACAGCTTGTATCTCAAAAGTATTTCCTACCAGAAGTCATACATCAGCTGCACAAGGTGGAATATCAGCAGCACTAGGAAACATGGGAGAAGATGATTGGAGATGGCACATGTATGACACTGTAAAAGGTGCAGATTGGTTAGGTGATCAAGATAGTATTGAATATCTTTGTAAAGAAGCACCTAAAGCAGTTTTAGAGTTAGAGAAATATGGAGTTCCATTTAGCAGAACTGAAGAAGGAAAAATTTATCAAAGACCATTTGGTGGAATGACAAAAAATTATGGAAATGGAATAGTTCAAAGAACTTGTGCAGCAGCTGATAGAACAGGTCATGCTATTTTACACACATTATATGGACAAGCGTTAAAGCATAATACAGAATTTTTTATAGAATATTTTGCATTAGATTTGTTGATGAAGAATGGAGAATGCAAAGGTCTAATTGCTTGGAATTTGAATGATGGCACAATTCACAGATTTAGAGCGCACACAGTAATAATTGCTACAGGTGGTTATGGAAAAGTTTATTATTCAGCAACATCAGCACATACTTGCACTGGTGATGGTAATGCAATGGTTTTGAGAGCTGGATTACCGCTTCAGGATATGGAGTTTGTTCAATTTCACCCAACAGGAATTTATGGCCACGGCACATTAATAACAGAAGGTGCGCGAGGAGAAGGTGGTTATCTTACAAATTCTAAAGGTGAAAGATTTATGGAAAGATATGCTCCAAATGCAAAAGATTTAGCATCAAGAGATGTTGTTAGCAGATCTATGTCTATTGAGATTAATGAGGGAAGAGGTGTTGGAAAAGATCAAGATCATGTTCATTTGAACCTAAGTCACTTAGATAAAGATATTATTGAAAGCAGGCTTCCTGGAATTACTGATGCAGCGAGATTATTTGCAAATGTAGATGTAACTAAAGAACCAATTCCTGTTGTGCCAACAGTTCATTATAATATGGGTGGTATTCCAACAAACTATAAAGCAGAAGTATTAACTGTAAATGGCTCAGAAAAAACTGTTCCAGGTTTAATGGCTATAGGAGAAGCGGCATGTGTCTCTGTTCACGGAGCAAATAGACTTGGTTCTAATTCTTTAATTGATTTAGTAGTATTTGGAAGAGCAGCAGCAAAAAGAGCAGCTGAGTTAGTTAAGCCAGGAACACCTCATGAAGAAATTCCTGAGTCAGAAACACAAAAATGTTTAGATAGATTTGATAAACTTAGAAATGCACAAGGAAATAATAGTACTGCAGAACTTAGACTTTCAATGCAAAAAACTATGCAGTCGAAATGTGCAGTTTTTAGAACAGAAAAAAATCTTAAAGAAGGTGTTGATGAGATTAAAAAAACTTATGATGGTATGGACTCAATTTCAGTTAAAGATAGGTCTTTAGTATTTAATACTGATTTAGTTGAAACATTAGAATTTGATAATTTAATAAGACAAGCAGTAACTACTGTAGAGTCTGCATATCATAGAAAAGAGAGCAGAGGTGCTCACGCGAGAGATGACTATCCAAAAAGAGATGACGAAAAATTTATGCAACATACTCTTGCTTGGTGTGATGGAAAAAATACAAAGATTAGTTACAGAGCAGTACACAAATCAACTTTAACAAATGAAGTTCAATATTTTCCACCGCAAGAGCGAGTATATTAATGGTTCAGCTAAGTTTACCTAAAAATTCAGAGGTTAAAAAAGGCAAATATTTTAAAGACAAAACTGGATCTAAAAATTTAAGAAAAGTAAATATTTATAGATGGGATCCATCAACAGAAGAAAATCCTAGAATTGATACATACGAAGTTGATATGGATAATTGTCCATCTAAGGTGCTGGATATTCTAAATAAAATTAAAAACGAAATTGATCCTACATTGGCCTATAGAAGATCTTGTGCTCATGGTGTTTGTGGTTCCTGTGCTATGAATATGGGAGGAAAAAACGGACTTGCTTGTACAACTCCTCATGCAGAGATAGACGGTGACATCGATATTTATCCACTACCTCATTTAAAAGTTAAAAGAGATTTGATTGGTGATTTAGATGGCTTATATAAACAATATCAATCTATTGAACCTTGGTTAAAAAATAACTCAACAAAACAGACAACAGAAATTTATCAGTCTAAAGAAGATAGAGCAAAACTTGATGGTGCTTACGAATGTATTATGTGTGCTTGCTGTTCTACATCCTGCCCAAGTTATTGGTGGAATGGAGATAAATATTTAGGTCCAGCAGTTCTGCTACAGGCTTATAGATGGATTATTGATAGTAGAGATGAAGAGAGAAAAGCTAGATTAAAAAAAGTTTCAGATGAATTAAAATTATATAGATGTCATACAATATTAAATTGTACAAATGCATGTCCTAAGGGCTTGAATCCAGCAAAAGCTATAGCTGAAATAAAAAAAATGTTAGCAACAGCTAATGTTTAAATAGACTATTCGATATTTTTGATCTAAAACACCGTATTCATGAAATTAATAGAACACTTCGTAAACGGTAAAATAATCCCGGGATCTTCAGATAAAAAAGGAAAAGTTTTTAATCCAGCAACTGGTGAACAAGAGTCAGAGGTAAGACTTGCCTCAAAATCTGATCTAGACAGTGCTGTTGAGGTAGCAAAAAAAGCATTTGAAAGTTGGTCTTTAAAACCTGCTCTACAAAGAGCTAGAATAATATTTAAATTTAAAGAATTAATTGAAAAAAATTCTGATGAATTAACGAAGTTAATAGTTTCAGAACATGGAAAAGTTTATGAAGATGCAAGAGGCTCTTTAACTAGAGGACTTGAGGTGGTAGAATTTGCTTGTGGAATACCACATTTATTAAAAGGTGAGTTTTCAGAAAATGTTGGAACCAATGTTGATAGTTGGTCAATCAGACAACCATTAGGAGTTGTTGCAGGTATTACACCTTTTAATTTTCCTGCTATGGTACCAATGTGGATGTTTCCAATAGCAATAGCTTGTGGAAACACTTTTATTCTTAAACCATCAGAAAAAGACCCTTCTTGCGCAATAAGATTAGCAGAATTACTTTCTGAGGCGGGTCTTCCAGAGGGAGTATTTAACGTAATAAATGGAGATAAAGAAGCTGTTGATGCAATTTTGGAAAACAAAGATATCAAAGCTGTTAGTTTCGTAGGATCTACTCCTATTGCAAAATATATTTATGAAAATTCAGCTAAAAATGAAAAAAGAGTTCAAGCTTTGGGTGGAGCAAAAAACCATTTAGTTGTTATGCCAGATTGTGATTTAGATGGTGCAGTAAATGGTTTAATGGGTGCTGCTTATGGTTCAGCTGGAGAAAGATGTATGGCTCAATCAGTTGCAGTTGCGGTTGGAGATATTGGTGATGAACTTGTATCAAGATTATCAAAAAAAGCTGAAGCTTTAAAAGTTGGTCCTGGAATGGATAAAGCATCAGAAATGGGACCTTTAGTTACAAAAGAACATTTAGAAAAAGTTACAAGTTACGTTGATTTAGGTGTCAAGGAAGGTGCAAAGCTAGTGGTTGATGGAAGAGGTTTAAAACTTCAAGGTTATGAAAATGGTTTCTATATAGGTGGATGCTTGTTTGATTATGTAAATAAAGATATGAGAATTTACAAAGAGGAAATATTCGGTCCAGTCTTATCAGTTGTTCGAGTAAAAACTTTTGAAGAAGCTGCAAAATTAATTAACGACCATGAGTACGGAAATGGAGTTAGTATTTATACAAGAGACGGTGATGCAGGTAGAACTTTTGCAAGTAAAATTCAAGTAGGTATGGTTGGTATTAACGTACCGATCCCAGTTCCAATGGCATTTCATAGTTTTGGTGGTTGGAAAAGATCATTATTTGGAGATAGTGGAATGCATGGTATGGAAGGAATAAAATTTTATACTAAACTTAAAACAGTAACATCCAGATGGCCTTCAGGTGTCCGATCAAATGCGGAGTTTGTTATGCCAACAATGAAATAAAGGAAATAAATGACAAAAATATCTTTAATTGGTGCAGGCCAAATAGGCGGAACTCTTGCACATTTAATAGGAACAAAAGAATTAGTAAATGAAGTGGTTTTATTTGATGTAGCTAGTGGTATTGCAAAAGGAAAAGCATTAGATATTGCACAATCTTCATCTGTAGATGGTTTCAATGTTAGGTTTTCAGGAACTGATAACTACGAGGATATAAAAGATTCAGATGTCATTATAATTACAGCAGGTGTTCCAAGAAAACCTGGAATGAGCCGAGACGATCTTCTTGGAATTAATTTAAAAATTATTAAACAAGTTGCTGAGGGGGTAAAGAAAAATTCTCCTAACGCTTTTGTGATCTGTATCACCAATCCTTTAGATGTTATGGTTATGGCATTTCAAAAATTTTCAGGTTTGCCATCAAATAAAGTTGTTGGTATGGCAGGTATTTTAGATAGTTCAAGATTTAAATTATTTTTATCATTAGAACTAAATGTGCCAGTAAGAGAAATTGAGGCAATGGTTATGGGTGGTCATGGTGACACCATGGTTCCTATGCCAAGATTTACAAAAATTTCAGGTAAACCATTGTTGGATTTTGTAAAGGATGGAAAGATTTCTTCAGAAAGAGTTGAAGAAATAAATCAAAGAACACGAGATGGTGGTGCGGAAATAGTTAAATATTTAGAAAAAGGATCAGCCTTTTATGCACCTGCAGCCTCAGGTGTTCAAATGGCTGAGGCATATTTAAATGATCAGAAAAAATTGTTACCCTGCGCTGTACAATTAAATGGAGAATATGGTGTGAAAAATGTTTATGCAGGTGTTCCTGTTTTCATTGGAAAAGATGGTGTAGAAAAAATTGAAGAGATTGATTTAGATGAAAAAGAAAAGAAAGAATTTATGCATTCAATAGATGCTGTAAAAGCTTTATGGGAAGCTGCATCTAAAATAGATCCTGATTTATCTAAATAATAATGAATATTCACGAGCATCAAGCTAAACAAATATTAAAAAAATATGGAGCTGTAGTTCCCGAAGGAGTATTTGCGCTTAGTGTTGATGAACTTATTGAAAAAGCAAAAGCAATCAAAACTGAGAAATATGTACTTAAAGCACAAATCCATGCTGGAGGTAGAGGAAAAGCAGGTGGTGTAAAAATTTTAAACTCTATTGAGGAACTGAAAGTGGCAGCTAAAGAATTACTAGGAAAAACACTAGTTACTCATCAAACTGGCCCTGAAGGTAGAGAGGTAAAAAGATTATACGTAGAAGAATCATCAAATATAGATAAAGAATTTTACTTATCGTGCCTGGTTGATAGGGCAAGTTCTAAAATTGCATTTATATCAAGTGACCAAGGAGGGATGGACATTGAAGAAGTTGCAAGCAGTTCACCTGAAAAAATTATAACTACAAAAGTAAATATGGGTGATGAAATTTCAGAGTCAGATTGTGAAAAAATAATTAATATTTTTAATTTAAATGAAGACAAAAAAAAACAAGCAATAAAATTAATTAAATCAATATATAAAATGTTTGTGAGTACTGATGCAAACATGGTTGAAATAAATCCATTAATTTTGACAAAAGAGGAAAAAATTGTTTGTTTGGATGCAAAAGTTAATTTTGACTCTAACGCTTTATTCAGGCATCCAGAAATTGTTGAATTAAGAGATTTAAATGAGGAAGATCCTACCGAGATAGAAGCTAGCAAGCATGATCTTGCATATATCAAGCTAGATGGAAGTATTGGCTGTATGGTAAATGGAGCAGGATTAGCGATGGCAACAATGGATATAATTAAATTGTATGGTAAAGAACCAGCAAATTTTTTAGATGTAGGCGGTGGCGCATCCAAAGAAAAAGTATCTGCTGCATTAAAGATAATTCTCTCAGATAAAAATGTTAAAGGTATTTTAATTAATATTTTTGGAGGAATAATGAGATGTGATGTCCTTGCTCAAGGAGTAGTTGATGCAGCTAAAGAAATTAATATTGCTGTACCTTTAGTTGTAAGATTAGCAGGCACAAATTTCAAGGAAGGAAAAGAAATTCTTGATAATTCTGGATTAAAATTAATTTCTGCAGAAAATTTAGATGACGCTGCTAAGAAAATTGTTGAGGCGATAAAATAAAATGTCGGTTTTGGTAAATACAAATACTAAAGTAATTTGTCAGGGATTTACTGGCTCACACGGAACATTTCATTCAGAGCAGGCTATAAAATATGGAACCAATCTTGTTGGTGGAGTTACGCCAAAGAAAGGTGGACAAAAACATTTAGACAGACCAGTTTTTAATAGCGTTTTAGAGGCAAAAAATGAAGTAGGAGCAGATGCAACTATGATTTATGTACCTGCTAAATTTGCTGCAGCAGCAATCATTGAAGCTATTGATGCATCAATTGAACTTATTGTTTGTATAACTGAGGGAATTCCAATTCAGGATATGCTTAAGGTCAGACAAAAATTAAGCGGATCTAGTAGCAGATTAATTGGACCTAATTGTCCAGGAATAATCACACCAGATGAATGTAAAATTGGTATTATGCCGGGAAGTATTCACAAAAGAGGAAGTGTTGGAATTGTATCAAGGTCAGGAACATTGACATATGAAGCAGTAGCACAAACAACTGAAAATGGACTTGGTCAATCAACATGTATTGGTATTGGTGGTGATCCTATTAATGGAACAAATTTTATAGATTGTTTAGATTTATTTTTAAATGATGATGAAACAGAATCTATTTTAATGATAGGTGAAATTGGAGGAACAGCCGAAGAAGAAGCGGCTGACTTTATAAAAAATCATAAGATTAAAAAACCAATAGTTGGATTTATTGCTGGAATTACTGCTCCTCCAGGAAGGAGAATGGGGCATGCTGGTGCCATTATATCAGGTGGCAAGGGTGGAGCTGAAGATAAAATAAAAAAAATGGAAGAATGTGGTATTACAGTTGCCAAATCACCATCAATTATTGGAAAAACTTTATTTGATAAACTGTCTAATTGAAAAAAAATATTAGAGGGATATATTAAATAAAAAAGATGTCTTCATCAAAAAATCTTGATTTCGAAAAAACTTCATTTTTAAACAAATCTAATAGTGCATTTATAGAAGAAATGTATTTAAAGTTTGTAAATAAAGATGCTGATCTTCCGGAAAGTTGGGCAAATTATTTTGAGGGAATTGGTGAAGAATTAAATGTTATAGCAAAAGAAATTAATGGTCCATCATGGGGACCTGCTAAAAAAAAGATTGATATTGATGAATTACAAAAAAAAATAGAAGAACAAGATAAAAATGATTTTAATAATGTCAAATTAGACACTTCAGAAAAATTTAATTTTCAATTACTTGCTGACTCAAATAAAGATTCTATTAGTGCTGTAGCATTAATTAGAGCATATAGACTAAGAGGACATTTATTAGCGGATCTTGATCCTTTAGAAATGAGAGAGTCAGAATATCTAGATGAGCTTCATCCAGATTTTTATGGTTTTAAAAAAGAAAATTACGATAAGAAAATTTTTCTAAACGGGGTAATAAATCGCAAATATGCAAATATAAGAGAAATACTTAAGTTTATGAAGAAAACCTACTGTGGAAAAATAGGTTATGAGTTCATGCATATTTCAAACCCAGATGAAAGAAAGTGGTTTAGGGACAGGATAGAGCAAGATCAAAATGCACTTCAATTTACAAAAAATGGTAAAGAGGCAATTTTAAATAAACTGGTACAGGCAGAAGGATTTGAAAAATTTTTAGCCACAAAGTATGTGGGAACAAAAAGATTTGGTTTAGATGGTGGCGAAAGTTTAATACCTGCTCTTGAACAAATAATAAAAATTGGTGGTCAAAATAATATAAAAGAAGTTAAAATAGGTATGTCTCATAGAGGTAGGCTTAACGTTTTGGCAAACGTATTACAAAAATCTTATAAAAAAATTTTTAATGAGTTTGCTGGTGAGTTTAGTACTGATTCTGAAGATAGTGCTGGAGATGTAAAATATCATCTAGGAGCGTCGTCTGATAGAGAATTTGATGGAAATTCAGTACATGTCAGTTTAACAGATAATCCTTCTCATTTAGAAGCTGTTAACCCAGTTGTTTTAGGTCAAACAAGAGCTAAACAATTTTTTCATAAAGACCGTGAAAGAAATAAAGTTATACCTATTCTCATTCATGGGGATGCAGCCTTTGCTGGTCAAGGAGTTGTAGCAGAATGTTTTGCAATGTCTGGACTACCAGGACATAACACTGGAGGAACAATTCATATTATTGTTAATAACCAGATAGGATTTACTACTAGTCCAAGATTTGCGAGGTCTTCACCTTATCCATCTGATGTTGCAAAGATGGTAGAGGCTCCAATTCTTCATGTTAATGGTGATGATCCAGAAGCAGTTGTTTATGCAACTAGAATAGCAACAGAATTTCGATTAAAATTTAATAGAGACGTTGTAGTAGATTTAATTTGTTATAGAAGATTTGGACATAATGAGGGAGATGAGCCTTCATTTACTCAACCTTTAATGTATAAAAAAATTAGATCTCATCCCAGTGTTTACAAAATTTATGGAAATAAATTAGTAAATGAAAAGTCTATAACTGAAGAATTATTAAATCAAAATGTTAAATCATTTAAAGATTTACTTGACGAACAATACAAAAGTGCAAAAGATTATAAACCTAAAATAGAATGGTTTGAGGGGACATGGTCAAGATATAAACCTGAAAAAGGTAAAGATAAGAGGGGTATAACAGGTTTCGATGAAAATAAATTAAAAATAATCTCAGGTAAAATAAATGTTATTCCTGAGAAAAAAAATATTCACAAGACTATCTCTAAAATATTTAATGCCAGAAAAGAAAGCATTGAAAAAGGCACTGGAATCGATTGGTCTTCAGCTGAATCTTTAGCTTTTGGATCTTTGCTAGAAGAGGGATATCCAGTTAGGCTTGTAGGACAAGACTCTGGAAGAGGAACATTTAGTCAACGACATTCTGTTTTAAGAAATCAAATAGATAATTCTAGGTACATTCCTCTTAATAATATTTCTAAAAATCAAAAGCAATTTGAAGTAGTAGATAGTTTTTTATCTGAACTTGCGGTTCTAGGTTTTGAATATGGTTATAGTCTAGTAGAGCCAAACACACTTACTCTTTGGGAAGCACAATTCGGTGACTTTGCTAATGGAGCTCAAGTAGTAATTGATCAATTTATTGCTTCTGGTGAAAGAAAATGGAATAGAGCATCTGGAATAGTAATGTTGTTACCTCACGGATATGAAGGACAAGGACCAGAACATTCCTCAGCAAGATTAGAAAGATTTTTACAACTATGCTCAAACGATAATATGCAAGTAATGAACTGTACAACCCCAGCAAATTATTTTCATGCTTTAAGAAGACAAATGCATAGGAGTTTCAGAAAACCACTAATCATAATGACACCAAAATCATTATTAAGAAATAAGTATTGTGTTTCAAATTTAGAAGATTTTAACAAAAAAAATACTTTCCATAGAGTACTGTGGGATCATGCTATAGATCCTAAGTCTAAAGGATTTATTAAACTAAAAGAAAGTTCTAAAATAAGAAAAGTAATTCTTTGTTCCGGAAAAGTATATTTTGATTTGTTGGACGCTAGAGAAAAGCTTAAAAGAGATGATGTAGTGATGTATAGAATTGAACAATTGTATCCATTTCCAGCAAAAGCTTTGGTTAAGGAGTTAAAACCGTACTCTAAAAATGCTGAATTCTTTTGGTGTCAAGAAGAACCAAAAAATATGGGTGCTTGGTTTTCAGTTAGAGATTATATCCAATGGACATTAGACACTTTAAAGGTTAATAATAATAAAATTTCTTATATAGGAAGAAGCCCAGACGCAACTCCTGCAACAGGATACGCCAAAAGGCATAATTCTCAACAACAAGAAATAATTAACAAGGTTTTTGATTAATTTTAATGAGTGAAAAAATAGTAGTCCCAGTTCTTGGTGAAAGCATAACAGAGGCGACTGTTGCAAAATGGTTAAAAAATGCAGGTGATGCAGTTGAAATAGATGAGCCAATTGTAGAACTTGAAACAGACAAAGTAAACTTAGAAGTACCATCTCCAATTACTGGTGTGTTAACAGAAATAAATTCACAAAATGGATCAGTCGTTGAAGTAGGAGCATTATTAGGTTCTGTATCAGCAGAAGGTGGAGCGGTTAAATCTGCACCGAAAATCAGTGAAGAAATAAAGAAAGAGGAAATTGTTCCTGCAGAGAGCAATGTAATAAAATTAGATGCAAATAAAAAAGAACCAAAAGTATTTGAAGAAAAACTCAAAGAGAAACCTTTGGTTTTAACTGAGGAAGTTAAACCAGATGCTGCTCCAAAAAGATATGTTAATCCAACTTTATCTCCAGCAGTGAGAAAAATTGTAACTGAAAATAATATCGATATTAATTCAATTCAAGGTTCAGGAAAAGGTGGGAGAGTTTTAAAAGGAGATTTAATAAGTTTGATGGGTGCAAATCCAAAACCATCTGAAAGAAAAATTCAATATGGTGAAGAAGAACGAATTAAAATGACTAGGTTGAGACAGACTATTGCAAAAAGATTAAAGCAAGCTCAAGAGAATGCTGCTCTTTTAACAACATTTAACGAAGTTGATATGAGTAGTGTAATGGAAATGAGGAAAGAAAATCAAGAGGATTTCCAATCTCGTTATGGAATAAAATTAGGATTTATGTCTTTCTTTGTAAAAGCATGTGTAGTTGCTTTAAAAAATTTCCCTGCAGTTAATGCTGAAATTGATGGTGATGAGATAATATATAAAAATTATTACAATATTAGTTTTGCTGTTGGAACAGATAAAGGCTTGGTTGTTCCAGTTTTAAGAAATGCAGATGAATTATCCTTTGCTGATATTGAAAAAAATATTAAAGAAATTTCAGAAAAAGCGCGAGATGGAAAGCTAACGATTGAAGATCTCCAGGGAGGAACATTTACAATAAGTAATGGAGGTGTGTATGGGTCTATGCTTTCAACACCAATACTAAATTTACCTCAGTCTGGTGTGTTGGGAATGCATAATATAGTAGAAAGACCTATTGTTGTAGATGGTGAAATCAAAATAAGACCAATTATGTATTTAGCATTATCATATGATCATAGAATTATTGATGGAAAAGAGTCTGTATCTTTCCTTAAAATGATTAAAGAAAATTTAGAAGACCCTAGAAGGTTGTTTTTAGATATTTAAATGTCAGAAAAATTTCAAGCTGTAGTTATTGGAGGTGGACCGGGTGGTTATGTCTGTGCAATCAGACTTGCTCAATTAGGATTAAAAACTGCATGTATAGAGTCTAGAGGGTCTTTGGGAGGTACTTGTTTAAACGTTGGTTGTATCCCATCAAAAAGCTTACTTAACCTGTCTGAAGAATTTCATAAAGTAAAAAATTTATCAAACAAAGGTATTGAAGTTGGTGAAGTAAAATTAAATTTAGACAAAATGATGAAAAGCAAAGATAAAGCTGTAACAGTTCTTACTAAAGGTGTTGAATTTCTTTTGAAAAAAAACAAAGTTAGTTACTTTAAAGGACACGGAAGTTTTAAATCAAAAAATGAAATTTTAATAAAGGATGATAAAAATAAAGAAACTGTCATCCAATCGGAAAAAACAGTTATTGCAACAGGATCAGTTCCAGTTTCATTACCAGGAATAGAAATAGATGAGAAAACTATTGTCTCATCAACAGGTGCCTTAAAGTTAGAAAAGGTACCTAATAAAATGGTTGTAGTAGGAGGAGGCTATATAGGATTGGAGATGGGATCTGTATGGTCTAGACTTGGAGCAGAGGTGCAAGTTGTTGAATTTTTAGATCATATTACACCTGGAATGGATAAAGAAATTTCTTCAGAATTTATGAAAATTTTAAAAAAACAGGGTATGAAATTTAATATGCAAAATAAAGTTGAAACAATTAAAAAAAATGCAGCAGGTGCAGTGGTTTCAACAGTAGATAAAGATGGTAATAAAAATAATTTTGAGTGTGATGTTGTTTTAATCTCTGTTGGCAGAAAACCCAATACAGATGGTTTAAATTTAGAATCCGTAGGAGTAGATCTTGATGAAAGAAATAGAATTAAAACTGATAAAATTTTTAAGACTAACGTTGAAAACATTTATGCAATAGGCGATGTAATTGTTGGTCCAATGCTTGCACACAAAGCGGAGGACGAAGGTATAGCAGTTGCAGAAAACATAGTTGGTCAATCTGGACATGTAAATTATGATACAATTCCAGGAGTAGTTTATACAACACCAGAAGTAGCATCAATCGGTAAAACTGAAGAACAATTAAAAGAATTAAATAAAAAATATAAAGTAGGGAAATTTTCGTTTATGGCCAATTCAAGAGCCAAGGCCATAGATGATGCAGAAGGTTTTGTTAAAATTTTAGCTGATGAGCAAACAGATAAAGTATTAGGTGCACATATAATCGGACCTCATGCAGGAGAATTAATTGCAGAGATTGGCGTTGCAATGGAATTTGGT
>CACJYB010000012.1 GCA_902597515.1 uncultured Pelagibacteraceae bacterium | reverse complement strand
TTCAAAATTATTTTTAATCAGTGAAGATATATTGATTGTCGGTATATAGTTTTTATTCATCTTCTTACTGGAGTTTCAGTTGCAATATACTGATCTCTAACTCGCTCTCTCATATAAATATAAATTCCGGCTGCTATTATGCACGCAACTCCAATGAAGGTTCTAGCCGAAGGTATTTCATTAAATAGAAAATAACCAGGAATCATAGACATAATAATTAAAGAATATTCGAACAATGAAACAACTGAAGGTGAAGCAACTATATACGCAGAAAAAATACATACAAAAGCAATGGATGCAGCAAAACCAAAAAATAAAATAAACTTCCAAGTATAATCAAAGTTTGAAAACCATTCTCTAAATATAAATTGAGTAGTGGGGTCAAAATTAGGATCATTAAGTTGACCATTGCCCATAAAGACAAAAATAATACCACAAAGTATTAGTGCTATTAGGTAAAAATAAAAAAGTTGAGTATTAACGTCATCTTTATCAGATGTATATTTTGTTATTGTCATTGAAGCTGCGTAAAAAAATGCGCACAAAACTGGTAGTAGACTTTTATATTCAAAATTATCAAAGTTTGGATTTAAAACAATAAATACACCAATAAAACCAAAAATAATTGCAGACCATCTTCTGATACCAATAAATTCTTTCAAAAAAAATTTTGCAAAAATCGATACGAAAAATGGACATGAGAAAAATAAAGCATTTGCTGTAGCTAAAGGCATATAGGTTAAAGAAATAAAGAATGCAGAAAAGGCTAAAAAATGAAGAATTACTCTAACAAACGTTAAAAAAGGATAATAGGTTTTTAAAGAAACTTTTTGACCTCTAAATTTGATGTAACAAAACAGTAAAATTGCAGCAACAAAATACCTTCCAAAAAAAATCTCATAAAGTGCTGCTTTTTCAAAAATAAATTTAATTAAAGAGTCTTGCATTGCAAACAAAGTCATTGCTGCAATTATTAAAAGAATTCCTTTTGAGTTATTATCAGTGCTCATTACGCACCTATATCAAAAAAAAAATCTCTCGAATATTTAATTATTTCTTCAATTTAGAAGTGAATAGAAGACCTTCAGTTGAAAATTTTGAATTATTTTGTTCAATAAAGTCTCTCATTAATTTTACTTTTTCCTCCTCAAATTCTGTGACTTTTCTTTTACTTAAATCTATATACAGCGATATCCATTCCATAGAGGCTGAAAGTTTATTGGTTTTTTGAGAAATCATTTCCATTTTTAAATGAAGTCTTTTTTTGTCATGGTCGAAATAGGTTAGATTAACATTTACTTTTTCACCTTCTTTAACTTCATTTAAGTATTTAGTATTTGTTTCAACAACCATAGTACTTCTATCAAGATTTTTTGCTGCAGTTCCTCCCATTTTAAACTTTTCAAGTGCAACTTCCCATGCTTGATCAAAAACAAGAACATAATAAGCCATGTTCATGTGATTATTGTAATCAACCCATTCCTTTTTTACTTCGAAAGTTTTTAATAACACTTTATGATCTTGTTAATGAAGACTGTAATTCTTGATTTGAAATGTATCCCTTTACATTTCCACTTTTATCAACCACTTCACAATTTGAATCAGAGCATACGATTTTTGGTAAAAAATCCTCTATAAATTCATCTTCATTTACTTTTATTAAGTTTGATTTATCTATGTCATTAGCCTGATCAGCAGTTTTCATAATAATTTTTGCCTTGATAACTTTTGCTCTATTCACATCTTTTACAAAAGCTTTTACATAATCATCAGCAGGGTTCATAATAATTTCCTCGGGAGTTCCTACTTGAACTAATTTTCCAGAGTTTAGTATCCCAATATGATCACCTAATCTTAATGATTCGTCTAGATCGTGAGTAATAAACACAATTGTTTTTTTTAGTTCTGCTTGAAGATCAATTAATTGTTTCTGCATATCACTTCTAATCAGAGGATCTAAAGCGCTGAAAGCTTCATCCATTAACATAATATCTGTATCAGTAGCTAACGCTCTTGCTAGACCAACACGTTGCTGCATTCCTCCTGATAATTGAGCAGGGTATTGATTTTCAAAACCAGTTAGACCAACTGCATCGATTTTTTCCATTGAGATTTTATTTCTTTCATCTTCACCTTTTCCTTGCATCTCAAGCCCGTAACCAACATTTTGAATCACTGTTTTATGTGGGAATAAACCAAATCTTTGGAATACCATGCTCATTTTATGTCTTCTGAATTCAATAAGCTTATCTTGATCAAGCGACATTACATTCGTGCCCTCAACTAAAATTTCACCATCAGTTGGATCGATTAGTCTATTTAAATGTCTTATTAGTGTTGATTTCCCTGATCCTGATAAACCCATACAAACAAAGGTTTCTCCTTCTTCAATTTTAAGCGAAACATTATCTAATCCAACGGTATGACCTGTTTGCTCTAAAATTTCATCTTTAGTTGCACCATTTTTTACCATTGGCAGTACAGAGGATGGGTTGTTTCCAAAAATTTTGTATACGTTGTTGATCTCAATTTTTGACATGATGTAATGTTCTAACAGTTACAATCATCATATGTAAAACAAATATTATACAACTTACAATTGTTTTAAGAAATAACGGTTGTATTTATTTGCTTTTACTTATTTTTTAAATAAGAATTTTATTTATGGCGCAAACAGATAAAGATGTGCGACTAGAGTTGTCTGCTCTCTATAGAATTTTACATATGTACGGTATGACTGATCTTGCAAATCAATGTGCAGGTGCAAGATCTGCTGAAGATAAAAATTGTTCTTTTGTTCATCCATATGGAATGTTTTATGAAGAGATTACTGCTTCATCTTTAGTTAAAATTGATCAAAACGGAAAAAAATTAGATTCAAACGGACCTTGGTTAAATGACGGATGCATTAATCTTGCTCAATGGATTTTTAATAAAAGAAATGATGTAAATTTTTATGTTCATGGACATGCCAATGATGTGATGGCAGTTGGAGGTACTAAAGAAGGTTTGATGTATCTTTCACAGGCCGCAGTTTATTTAAATCATCTTGTTGGATATATT
The DNA here is from genome assembly GCA_902597515.1 of uncultured Pelagibacteraceae bacterium. GTDB lineage: Bacteria > Pseudomonadota > Alphaproteobacteria > Pelagibacterales > Pelagibacteraceae > Pelagibacter. Next base: position 23,080 of record CACJYB010000012.1, on the reverse strand, counting down.
GATTATGAATTTGTTGAGGACAAAGAATTTGGAAGCAAGTTTGAAAACCTTATTAGCAAACACGACATTTTGATTACAAGAAATCATGGATATTACACAGTAGGAAAAACTGCTGCAGAGGCATTTTTCAGAGCTTATTATCTAGAGCAAGCATGTTCAGTTCAGGTAAAAAATCTTGCCATGGGTTTAAACAAACATGAAATAGATAAACAGAAAGCTGCATATTTTTGGGAAAACATGAGTGACTCTGATGATTATAATTATGATGGAAAAACAGAGTGGGCTGCTTTATTAAGAAAACTAGAGAGAGAACATTCAAATTATAAAAATTAATGGAACAAAATTTTACAATTAAAAACATAACTAAAAATTCTACAAATTTAGAAGTTGACTGGAGTGATGGAAAAAAAAGTAAATTTAATTATTTATGGCTAAGAGACAATTGTCCGACTGCACATGACAAAGACTCACGTCATAGAATGTTTAATATTTTAAAAGTATCAAATAATATTAATCCAAAAAAATTTGCAGTAAATAATGAAGGCAAGCTTGAAATTGAATGGAGTGAAGGTGAACACATAAGTTATTATGACCAAAATTGGTTAAGAGAAAACTGCTATACTATAAAAAATAATTTAGAATATAAATCACCATATCAACTTTGGGATAATTCTTTACAAAATGATTTGAAATCAATTGAGATTGAACATGATGAAATTATGAGTTCAGATGATGGACTTGTTAGATGGTTAGAGCTTTTACATCATACTGGAATTGCTATAGTAAAAAATGCTCCAACCGAAAATAATTCTGGATTTAAAATTTTAAACAGAATTAGCCATACTAGAGAAACTTTTTTTAAAACACCTTTTGAAGTAATTAATATTCCTAAACCAAATAATTCTGCTTACACAGCACATGCCCTAAGAAATCATATGGATTTACCATGGTTTGAAACACCACCTGGTTATCAATTTCTTCATTGTTTGGTTAATTCTGCAACAGGAGGAGACTCATCCGCTGTAGATGGCTTTGCAGTTGCAGATTATTTAAGAAAAAATGAGAAAGAAATATTTGATACGCTAGTAAACGTTCATTTAAAATTTAGAGACATGGATTATACACAAGAGTCTGTAAGAAGTTATTATGCACCCGCGATATCTCTAACCAAAGACAACGATTACCATGATATTCGGTTCAGTGTAGCAACTATGGATGCTTTAGATTGTCATCCTGATTTGATGGATAAAGTTTACAAAGCTCATCACCGATTTGGAAATTTACTTCATGACGATCAATTCCAGATTAAATTTAGATTAGGACCAGGTGATATTTTTTCTTTTAACAATAGACGATTATTACACGGTAGAACTGAATATGATCCAAACTCAGGACATAGACATTTACAGGGTTATTACATGGATCGGGATGAAATTATTGGAAGACTAAGATATTTAAATAATTCTGTTAACTCCAACCAGTAACATTCTTTACTTCAAGATATTCCTCAAGGCCCCAAACACCTCCTTCTCTCCCATTACCTGATTGTCTGTAACCACCAAATGGAGTTCCAGCATCTGCTCCATTTCCATTAATGTAAACACATCCAGATCTTAATTTTTTAGCAACTCTGTGTGCTTTTTCTCTGTCTTCAGTTTGCAAATAATTTCCAAGACCATAAGAAGTATCATTTACAATATTGACTGCCTCATCTTCAGTCTCAAATGGAATTATAGATAATACAGGTCCAAAAATTTCTTCTTTAGCAATTCTCATTTCATTAGTTACATCTGTAAATATAGTTGGTTTAATGAAGTACCCTTTGTTCAAACCGTTTGGTAACTCAGGTCCACCTGCTGCAAGAGTTGCGCCTTCAGAAATTCCACTTTCAATAAGATTTATAATTTTATCATATTGAATTTTAGAAATTACTGGTCCTATATGATCTCCTTTTTTTGAGGCTTGATCTACTTTAATTTTGTTTGCTTCATCTACAGCTTCTTTAACAGCTCTTTCATAAATTGATTTCTCAACCAGCATTCTTGTTGGTGCATCACAAGATTGACCAGAATTGCTCATTACATTTCGAATGCCATCTCTTACTGCATCTTTATAACTATCAGCAAAAACAATGTTTCCACCTTTTCCACCTAACTCAAGACAAACTCTTTTGATTGTTTCAGCGGCATTTTTTGAAATTAATTTTCCTGCTCGTGTTGAGCCTGTAAAAGAAACCATATCAATATCAGGGTGGCTTGAAATGTGGGTTCCCACTCCTGCACCGTCTCCATTTACCAAATTAAATACACCCTTTGGAAAACCTGCCTCATCAATCATTTCTGCAAATAGCATTCCAGAAATAGGAGCAATTTCAGAGGGTTTTAAAATCATTGTACATCCAGTTGCAAATGCTGGAACAACCTTCAAAGCAATTTGATTAATTGGCCAATTCCAAGGTGTGATTAATCCACAAACTCCAATTGGCTCATAATAGATATGATTATTTGATTTATTATCAAAGTGTTCATCAAATTTAAAATTTTTTAATCTTAAAATAAAATCATCTAAATGATCTTTCCCCGAAGCTGTTTGAACATCTGTTGCCCAATCCATTGGTGCACCCATTTCTAAAGAAATAGCCTCAGCCATTTCATTAAATCTTTTTTTATAAATTGATGACAATTTTTTAAGTAAACTGAGCCTTTCTTCCTTGCTTGTTTCTTTCCAAGTTTCAAAGGCATCTTTTGCTGATTTAACAGCTAAATCGATGTCTTCTTTTGAACCTAAAGAAATAATAGCAAATGGGTCCTCATTACATGGATTAATGACTTCGAAATCATTTTTTTTAAATGGATCAACCCACTGACCATTAATGTAAAATTTTCTTTTATCTAACATTTTTTATCTTAACACATTAATTAAATTTCATATCCTTTTTCCTCAGGTTCATTATCAATCAACTCTTCAGGAAAACCATTAGCTCTAAAATTAATATTATTTAAATCCTCCATCCTTTTCACAATCATTGATGACCAAGCTCTAGAACCATATTTTTTTTGACCATCTTTAAAAATTTCAACTATTTGTGGAGAAATTTCTAAAGGGGCATTTAGTTTTTTTGCAAGATTATCAAATAGACTTGTATCTTTTAAAACTAAATCCATTGTAAAATTTATATTGTAAGATCCATTTAATATAACCTGACTTTCAGTTTCATGCACAAATGAATTACCAGAGGAAATAGCAATACCTTTATAAGTTTTTGCTAAATCTAAATTAGATTTTTTTGCTACAGTCCAAGCTTCACCTAATGCAACTAAATGTGCAGATGCTAAATAATTTGTAATTACTTTTAATATACTTGCTGTACCAAGATCACCAGTGTGCAATATTTTTCTCCCCATAACAGTTAATACAGGTAAAATTTTTTCAAATGCTTTTCTTTCTCCACCCACGAATATAGCAATATTACCTGTTGCTGCTCTATGACATCCACCACTCACAGGTCCATCCAAAGGGATAGCTTTTTTTTCTATTACTTTTTTCCCAAGTCTTTTTACTTCATTTTCGTCTGTAGTACTCATTTCTAGCCAAATTTTATTTTCTGATAAACCATTTAGAATGCCATCTTCACTTTCCATAACTTCTGCAGAAACCTCAGGAGAAGGAAGAGAGGTGATGATTAAATCGGATTGTTCAGCTAATTCTTTTGGAGACTTTGCAACTTTAGCACCTAAATCTTTTAAAGAATTTGTTAAAGTTTCATCTAAATCTCTTACTGTAAGATCAAAGTTATTTCTTAATAAACTTCCCGCAAGTTTTCCTCCAACATTACCTAAACCGATAAATCCAATTTTCATTTTATTTCCTCTTCTTTTTTGTTTTTTGTAAATACAATTAAAACCACACCAACTATGATTATTGCACCACCTATAAATAATTCTGGAGTTGGCTTTTCTCCTAAAAGAAAAATAGCAGCTAATAAACCTGTTGGTGGTATCCCCATAGTTACAATCGGTAGTACTTTATAAAGCGGGTTGTTTTTCAAAACATAATAGAAACAACCATAAGTAATTGGTTGCATGATGAAACCTATATAAATTGCAATAATCCAATGATCAAATTTTGCATTTGTAAGATAATTAATTGTGTTTCCATCAATTATTGCAGATAGCATCACTAACATTGGTCCAGAGAATAAGGCTAACCAAGCTACTAATGCTAAAGGATTTATTTCTTTACTCAAAGGTTTAACCATAACTTGCCCAAGAGCCCATACAGCTGAACCTAAAATCGTAAGTCCAATTCCAATAAATTTTCCATCTAAGTTAGGAGATCCTGTTAAAATATAAACACCAACAAAAGCAATGGCTATACCAATCAAAGCTCTAATAGTTGGTTTCTCTTTAAGCATGAAGTAAGCAAAAATAACTCCAAACGGAACTTCTGTTTGAACCAAAAGAACTGCTGCAGATGCATCAATTAAATCTAAACCAGAATATGTAATGCTATATTGTAACGTATTAGCAACCAATGATGCAGCAAAAATTCTTTTTAAATATCCTCTTGGAATTGGAAACCACCAAATTAATAATGATGCAGCAAATGTAAATCTGATACCCATTAAAAGAATAGGAGGAAACGATTCAAATGCTGGTTTAGCTATTACAAAACCAAAGCCTAAAAAAATAGGCACCAAGGATGCTACGAAAGTATCTTTTATATTCATGCCTATCTTTTATATTAATGATTATTAAAGAACTTCTGATATATTCACCTTTTAAATTATGAATTCAACAAAAATAGATCCTAAATATATTACCAAATCAAATCCAAGAATTGGACTTATTGCACTTGCAAGCGATTTTATGATTGAAAGAGATTTTATAAACGTAATTAAAGACAGAGAAGTTGATTTCTTTGTAAATCGTATTGAATGCTACAACCCGCTAACAAAAGAAAATTTGATCAAAATGTCAAACAAAGTAACTGAGGTAACAAAAGATATATTACCTGATCAGGATATCGATTGTGTTGTTTATGGCTGCACATCTGGAACAATAGCTGCAGGTTATGAGTCTATAGAGAAAAAAGTAAAAGCTGCAAAACCTATGGCAGAAGTGACAACTCCAAGTACCGCTGCAATCAAAGCTTTAAAGAAGTTAAATATTAGTAAGATAAGTCTTTTTACACCTTATAGCAAAAAACTTAACGATGAAGTTTTGGAATATTTTAAAAACGAAGGGTTTGAAGTTACTTCAAATTCTTACTTTGATATAGAAGCTGACTATGATATTGGAAAAGTTGATCAGAATTATTTATTTAATGTTCTATCCGAGATAGATTTAAATGGGGCAGAGGCTCTCTTTGTTTCTTGTACTGCTTTACCAGTATTGCCAATTATTGATAAATTAGAGAAAAAATTAAATACCATCGTTTTATCTAGCAATCAGGCTTTAATTTGGGATACGCTTGTTAAAATAAACAAAAATAATTCTGTTGAAGGATTTGGTAAATTATTTAATGAAAATTAATGTTGTTCACAAGAGAAGAATATAAGCAAAGATTAACAAAAGTTAAAAAAATGATGCAAGAAAAAGGCATCGATCTTTTAATCTCACATGACACTAACAACATGAATTACCTAACAGGTTATGATGCTTGGTCTTTTTATTATGCTCAATGTGCAATTGTTCATATAGATGCAGACGAGCCTCTATGTTTTGTTAGGGCTCAAGATGCAGGTGGCGCATATATTAAAACTTATTTAAAGGATGAGAATATTTTAGTTTATGACGAAAATTATATCCATACTTGGCCAAAACATCCTTATGATAATTTGGTAGAGATTATAAAAGAAAGAAAATGGGATAAGTTATGCATTGGATTAGAAATGGATGCGCATTACTTCACTGCGTTTTGTTATGAAAAAATAAAGCAAGGATTACCTAATGCAAAAATCAAAGATAGCGATCGTTTAGTTAATTGGGCAAGGTTAGTAAAGTCAGATGCCGAAATAGGTTTCATGAAATCTGCTGCAAAAATTTCTGAAAAAGGAATGAAAACTGCAATGGAGGTTATTAAGCCAGGAGTAAGACAGTGCGATGCAGTAGGTGAAATTCAAAAAACTTTATTCTATGGAACAGAAGAATTTGGAGGAGAATATTCTAGTATTGCAACATTACTTCCAACAGGTAAAGGTACTTCAGCTTCGCATTTAACAGCAACACAAGATAAGTTTGTGGATGGTGAGGCTACAATTATTGAATTATCTGGGGTTTATAAGAGATATCATGCTCCAATGGCAAGAACAGTTCTGCTTGGAAAACCCAATCAATTAAAGATTGATACAATGAACAAAACAATTGAAGCTTTAAATGCGGGCATTAGTCAAATTAAACCAGGGAATTCAGCAGATGATGTTGCACAAGCTTTTTGGAAAATATTAGATAAATACGGAATAGAAAAAAAATCTCGAACAGGTTATTCAATAGGAATTGGTTATCCTCCAGATTGGGGTGAACACACTCTTAATATTTATAAGGGAGATATGACAGTTTTAGAACCTAATGTTTGCTTTCATATGATAGCAGTGATGCAGTTTGGTGATTGGGGTGTTGAAGCATCTGAGGCTATAAGAGTTACAGAGAATGGATCAGAATTGTTCTGTAATTTTCCAAAAGAGCTTCATATTAAGAGTTAATTAGCTATTGAAATCTATTTATACAAATGTTTTATATTCACCTTTATGTCTAAAAATCCAGAGTTTGTTAAATTCGATAAAGTAGATAAAAGTTATGACGGCAAAGTTCTTGTCGTCAAAGATCTTCAATTAGATATTGCAGAAGGTGAATTCATAACAATGCTTGGTCCATCTGGTTCAGGTAAAACAACTTGTCTGATGATGTTGGCTGGTTTTGAAACTCCAACTCACGGTGAAATATTATTAGATGGAAATATAATTTCCAACATACCTCCACATAAAAGAGGCATTGGTATGGTTTTTCAAAACTATGCTTTGTTTCCACACATGACAGTTTATGAAAATTTAGCTTTTCCATTAAGAGTAAGAAAAGTTGAAAAAGATGAAATTGACAAAAAAGTAGACAAGGCTTTATCAATGGTTTCTCTAAATGGTTTTGAGTCTAGAATGCCAGCACAGCTTTCTGGTGGTCAACAACAACGTGTAGCAGTTGCGAGAGCCCTGGTATTTGACCCTGCGGTTGTTTTAATGGACGAACCTCTAGGAGCATTAGATAAAAATTTAAGAGAAAGCATGCAATATGAAATAAAACATATTCATGAAAGTATTGGTGTAACAGTTGTATATGTAACTCATGATCAAAGTGAGGCATTAACCATGTCAAATAGGATTGCAGTATTTAATGATGGAAAAGTTCAACAGCTTTCAAATCCTGCAGAACTATATGAGAAGCCAGTAAACTCATTTGTTGCTGAGTTCATTGGAGAGAATAATACTTTTAATGGTGAAGTTGTGGATATCGATAAAGATAAATGTAAAGTAAAATTAGCAAACTCAGAGATATTAGCTAACCCGATATCTGTTAAGTCAAAAGGGGAAAAAACAACTGTATCATTAAGACCTGAGAGAGCGTTAATAAATCCAACAGATAAAATGGATAACATGTTCAGTGGAAAGATTGAGGAAGTAATTTATCACGGTGATCACACTAGAGTAAGACTTAATCTTTTGGGAAGTTCAGAGTTTATTCTAAAAGTACCTAATAGCACATCAAATTTAGAGCTCAAAGTAAGCCAAGATATAAATATTGGTTGGAATAGTGCTGATGCAAGAGCGTTAGACCCAAAATAATTACAATCAAAATACGTATATCTACTATATATATTTATAGACAAAATCAGCTGTTGACTTCACATTAGCTATTTGTTGTACTTTTACTTATATAAATTAATTTATATCAACGTTTAAACGGAGGAATAATGAAAAAACTAAGTAAATTATTACTAGCTCTTTCTTTTGTACTTTCAATAACTTCATCTGCATTTGCAGTTACTGTTGCATCATGGGGTGGAGCTTATACAGAGTCACAAAAGCTTGGGTATGGTGATCCCACTGCTAAAAAACTTGGAATAGATATCAATTGGGTTGACTATTCTGGTGGTTTATCAGAAATCAAAGCACAAAAAGAAGCAGGTGCTATAACTTGGGATATTATAGACGTATTTGCATTCGATACAATTAACGGATGTGATGAAGGTTTATTTGTTAAATTTGATTTTGACAAAGATTTCCCTGCTGCACCAGATGGAACTCCTGCAAGTAAAGACTTCTTTGCTCCAATGCCAAGTGAATGTGCTGTAGGTAACATTTTATACTCATGGAACTATGCTTTTGATACAAGAGCATTTGGTGGTAAAGAGCCTAAAACAATTAAAGACTTCTTTAACACTAAGAAATTTCCAGGTAAAAGAGCGATCTATAAAAGTGCATTAACTAATCTAGAAATCGCTTTAGCTGCTGACGGTGTTAAAATGGGTAAAGGTGGAGAGTTAATTTACAGAAAACTTGAAGCTGATGGTGGTATCGACAGAGCTATGGATAAAATTAAGAAACTTTGTACAGATCCAAATGGTGGATGTGTATTTTGGTCTGCAGGTGCTCAACCACCAGAACTATTGGTTGCTGGTGAAGTTGTAATGGCTACAGGTTGGAACGGAAGATTCTTTAATGCTGAAATAGGCGAAGGTGCTCCTATTAAACAAGTATGGGATGGTCAAGGTCTTGACTATGAATATTTCGCGCTTGTTAAAGGTGGACCAGATGAAGCAAATGCTAAAAAAGCTTTAGCTATGATGACTAACACTGAAATGTTAGCTGGTAGTGCTAAGTATATTGCGTATGCTCCATACAGATTATCATCTTTAGAAATAATCAAAGCTAATGAGCCATGGTATAAAGATGGTAAAACAGAAATGATGCCTCAAATGCCAACTGCTCCTGCAAACACTAAGAGATATTTCTTAGTTGATCCTTTTTTCTGGGCTGACAACGGAACAGAGATTGGTGAGAAATGGGAAGCAATGAAAGCAGGCCTATAATTCAGTTTTAATCACTGAATTTATATAATATATTTAGGGCGGTTATAACTAACCGCCCTATTTTTTTATGAGCTCTGAAACAAAACAAATATTAACAACTGACGGAATTCCTTTAGAAGTCAGTTTAAAAAAAGCTGAGAAAAAAAATAAAATTAAAGCATTTCTGCTTGTAGCACCATTACTTTTATTTTTAATCATTACATATGTCTTTCCAATAGGAGAAATGTTTAGCAGAAGCGTAGATGATAAAATGATAACAAATATGCTTCCAAAAACTTTTAAAGAAATGGAAAAATGGGATGGTAAGGAATTACCTTCGGAAGAAGTATTTTCAGCTTTTTACTATGATTTTAAAGTTCTTGTTGAGAAACAAGAACACGGAAAACTTGGTCAAAGATTAAATAAAGAAAAAAATGGTTTCAATTCCATTACAAAAAAACTTTTTAGACAAGTTAAGAGAAAGAAGATTGATGAAAGCATAAGTATTAAAGAACAGGTCATGAAAGTTCACAAGCGTTGGAGAAATGTAGAGTATTGGCAAGCAATTAAACGAACTGCTCCACCTTATACAATGTCAAAATACTTAAAAGGTATGGATATGTATTATGCAGCTGATGGAAGCATTGCTCAAGTTGATGAAGATAGAAGAATACATAGAATTCTTTGGCTAAGAACTCTTGAAATTGCTTTTTTTGTTACACTATTTTGCTTTTTAATGGGTTATCCAATTGCACATTTGCTTGCAACTCTTCCTATGAAATATTCAAATTTATTAATGATCTGTGTCCTTTTACCTTTTTGGACATCATTACTAGTGAGAACTGCTAGTTGGATGATTTTGCTTCAACAACAAGGTGTAGTAAACGATTTCTTTGTTATGATAGGGCTCGTTGCAGACGATAATAGGCCTGAAATGATGTATAATAAAGTAGGTACTTATGTTGCTATGACGCAAATATTATTACCTTTTATGGTTCTTCCACTTTACAGTGTAATGAAAACCATATCTCCTAGCTTAATGAGAGCTGGAAAATCATTGGGAGGAACTCCTTTTGTTGCTTTTTGGAAAGTATACTTTCCATTAACTATTCCAGGAATTGGTGCAGGATGCTTACTGGTGTTTATTTTAGCAATTGGTTATTACATTACCCCAGCGTTAGTTGGTGGGGCATCTGGAACCTTAATAAGTAATCAAATTGCATTCCACATGAAACAAACATTAGATTGGAGTTTTGCATCTGCAATGGGATTGATGTTACTTAGCGGAGTTTTAGTTATTTACTGGATTTACAACAAATTGGTTGGAGTGGACAATATAAAATTAGGATAGTTATGGCATTACCGAGTTATACAGAAACAAGATATAGAATTTGGCATTATGTTTATATTGCAATTTGTACTTTTGTATTTTTCTTTTTGATTGCACCTTTGTTTGTAATTTTTCCACTGTCATTTAACGCAGAGGAGTTTTTAGTTTTCTCGGAGGGAATGAAAAATCTTGACCCTGATGCATTTTCGTTAAGGTGGTATAAAGATATGATTTATGGAACTAAAAACCCCTGGGGATTGGCTGCAAAAAATAGTTTTATAATTGCAATATTTGCAACGATTGGCTCAATAATTTTAGGTACTTTGGCTGCATTAGGTTTAAGCAGTAGGCATATGCCATATAAAGGAATTATAATGGCTACTTTAATTTCTCCAATGATAGTGCCTTTAATTATTTCTGGAGTTGCAATTTTCTTTTTTATGGCAAAGGTTGGTTTGGCTGCAACACACACAGGTATAGTATTAGCTCATATAATATTAGGAACTCCGTTTGTTGTAATAACCGTTACGGCAACACTTTCTGGTTTTGATCATAGTGTAACAAGAGCTGCAGCGAGTTTAGGTAGCAACCCTGTAAATACATTTATGAAAGTAACATTACCTCTAATTTTGCCTGGGGTTATATCAGGAGGTTTGTTTGCATTTGTTACATCTTTCGACGAGGTTGTTGTGGTGTTGTTTTTAGCAGGTTTAGAAAACACAACTATTCCAATCCAAATGTGGACAGGATTGAGAGAACAATTAAGCCCAACAATTCTTGCTGTTGCAACATGTTTAATTATTCTTTCAACTTTGATTTTAATTAGTGCAGAATTATTAAGAAGAAGATCAGAGAGATTAAGAGGAATTAATAGATAAAATTAAACTGCTTCTATTACTGTTGCAATTCCCATTCCTAAACCAATACATTGCGTAGAAAGAGCAAATTTTTTATTCTCTCTTTTTAAAAGTTGTGCAGCTTTACCTGTTATCCGCGCACCTGTTGCGCCTAGAGGATGTCCTAAAGCGATTGCTCCACCATCTAAATTTACTTTTTTAATATCAATATCTAGATCTTTTATACAAGCTAGTGACTGAGATGCAAAAGCCTCATTAAGTTCAACAATATCTATCTCCTTAATTGAAAGTTTGGCTCTTTTCAAAGCTTTTCTAGTGGCTGCAATTGGACCTAATCCCATATAATTTGGATCGCAACCTTCAATAGCAGTAGATTTTATCCTTCCAAGAATTTCTAAGCCGTTTTCTTTAGCAAAATTTTCTTCACATATAAGAGTTGCAGCAGCTCCATCAGTTAGAGGAGATGAAGTTGCAGCTGTTACAGTTCCATTTTGATCAAAAGCTAATTTTAAACCATCTAATTTTTCCATTGTGCTAGTAGGTCTGATATTTTCATCAGTTTCATAATCACCTATTTTAGTAATTTCGTAAATAAATTTCCCTTTTTGCTGTGCCTCATTTGCTTTTCTATGACTTTCTAATGAGAACTGTTGTTGCTCTGTTCTTGAAATATTATATTTTTTTGCAACATTCTCTGCAGTAATACCCATTGATAAATATAAATGTGGATTTTGTTTTTCTTTATCTGAATAAGGATAAGGCAAAGGATCGAAGCCAGTTTTAACTCTTGTCATGCTTTCCACACCTCCACAAATGAATGCTTTACCAGAACCCATTGCTATTTTTCCTGCAGCAATATGAATTGCTTCCATAGAAGATCCACACCATCTATCTACAGACATACCTGGAACTCTCATATCTAAGTCAGATAAAAAAGTTACCAGTCTTCCAATATTAAAACACTGCTCACCAACCTGAAAAGCACATCCAATAACAACATCTTCAATTTCTTTTGAATTAATTTTTGATTGTGAAATAAGATTTTTAATTACTTCGGCTAGAAGATTAACTGGTTTTATATCTATTAATTTACCTTTATTGGCCATTGCAAAAGGTGATCTGGAGTAACCAGCTATTACCGACTTGTACATTTTTCTCTTTAATATTGTGTTAATTTATATAGCTTACTAATTTAATTAATCAGGAAATTTGTCTTATTTCAAGTTTTTGATTAATTCAATAAAAGTTTGCTAATTATGGATATAAAAAAAGTAGTTGTTATTGGATCTGGCACAATGGGCAGCGGAATAGCAGCACACCTTTGTAATGCAAATATACCAGTAACTCTTTTAGATTTAACAACAGAAATTTCAGAAAAGGCTAGAGATAAAATCCATAAATCAAGACCACCATTACTTTTAGACAAAAATCAAATTGAAAATATTAAAGTTGGAAACATTGATGATAATTTTGATGTAGTGAAAGAAGCAGATTGGATTGTTGAGGCCGTTGTTGAGAGAATTGATATTAAACATAATATTTATGAAAAAATCTTTAAGAATAGAAAACAGGGAGCTATTGTTTCATCAAATACATCATCTATCCCAATAAAAGTTTTATCAGAAAAATTATCTGAAGAAGAAAAAAAAGATTTTTGCATAACTCATTTCTTTAATCCGGTCAGATACATGGGGTTACTTGAAATTGTTAAAAATGAAAATAATGATTTAAACAAAATTAATTCTCTTAAAAAATTTTGTGAAATTGAATTAGGTAAGGGAGCTATTGTTTGCAACGATACTCCTGGTTTCTTAGGAAATAGAATAGGTGTTTATGCTATGCAAGTAGCAATGACAGAAGCATTTAGAATGAAATTGTCTATTGAAGAAGCAGATGCGGTGTTTGGTAGACCTATGGGAATACCTAAAACAGGAGTTTTTGGTTTGTATGATCTAATTGGAATTGATCTGATGGCAGATGTTCTAAAAAGTTTTATTAAAGAGCTTTCTGGTAATGACGAATTTCAAATTGTTGCAAAAGAAATTCCATTAGTAAAAAAATTAATTGATAGTGGTTACACTGGACGAAAAGGAAAAGGTGGTTTTTATAGAATGAATAAAAATGGAAACCAGAAAATATTAGAAGCTATCGATTTAGAAACAGGTGAATATTCAACTTCAAAAAAAATAGACTTAGGAATTGAAACTGTAGATATAAATAATTTAATTAATCGAAAAGACAAATATGGAGAATATGCTTGGGAAGTGATTTCTAAAATAATAAAATATGCATCTTCTCTGGTTCCAGGAATTACTGATAAGTTCAACGATATTGATGAAGCAATGAGGCTTGGTTTCAACTGGGCTATGGGTCCTTTCGAAATGTTAAAATTAATTGGTGTAGAAAACTTTTTTTCGAGAATAGATAATTTTGAAAATAATCAGTTTTTAGAAAATTTATCAAAATCTAAAAATGAAAACTTTTATGGAGAAAGACAACTTTACACAGATATTGAAACACTAGGAAAAATAAGACCAAAAGCGATAAAAGTAGACAAAAATAAATCTGCTGACATTCACCGTTTTAAGGATTTTAATATTGTTGAATTTACCACAAAAGCTTGTGCGCTAGATTACGATTCAATGGATGCATTAAAAAATGCAACAGACAAACCATTAATTATTATAAATGAAAGCATGCAATTTTCTGCAGGCGTGAATTTAAGTTACACGATGAATTTTGCAGATAAAGGCGATTTTAAATCTATAGAAAAATTTATCAAATATTTCCAAGATACTTGTAAAACTTTAAAATATTCTAAGTTCCCGGTAGTATCCGCACCTTCTGGCCTCACTTTGGGTGGAGGATTTGAAGTTTTGGTTCAAAGTAATTTTGTTGCATCTCATACAAATATTGTGGTTGGTCTTGTAGAGACAATTGTTGGGTTAGTACCAGCAGGTGGTGGATGTAAAGAGATGTTATGGAGATGGTCACAAACTGAAGAAGCAAAATCTGATCCTGATTACGCTCCTTTAAAAGTATTTGATATTATCGGATACGCAAAAACAGCAACCTCAACAGTAGAAGCAGAACCTTTAAAATATTTAAAACCTGAAGATAAAAAAATCATGAATAGAAACAGTCTTTTTGAGGAGGCGACAAAACTTATCCATCAAAACAACGATTTTGCCCCTCCAGAAGTGTGTAAATTTAATCTATCTGGAAAGCCTTTGAAAGAGAAGATGATTAAAGTTTTAGAGAAACTATATAATGAAAAAATTATTTTAGACCACGGAATGTATGTAGGAACAGAACTGGCAAATGTTTTAAGTGGTGGTGATACAAATTTAGATAAAACTTTATCAGAAGATGATCTTTATAAATTAGAGTTAGATTCTTTTATGAGATTGATAGAAACCAAACAAACTCAGGATAGAATTAAACATACTCTTTCAACTGGAAAACCTTTAGTTAATTAATCTCTAACATTCTAAAAGTGTTTATATAATCAGGTCTAAGTACGTAGATAGCTTTATTCCCAGTTTTAATTTTCTTAAGAATATCTAGGCCAAACTTCACTTTTCCAATTGGAGTGTATTCTCCTTGATAAATCGGGATTTCTTTCAAGGTTATAAAAAACTCACTATCTTCAGAGTCAAATTCCGTTGATCTTGCAAAACCAATACTGCCTTCAGTAAATTCAAAATCATTACTTAGTTCTGATTTTAATAACCCCAATCCTGATTTTCCACTTCCAATTTTTGAATAATCTAAATACTCAATATTACCAAATTCAATATCACCAGCTTGCACTAAAGTATTTTCAACAACTTTATAAAAGGCCGAACCATCATACATTTTTTTTTTAATTAATGTTTTAAATCTTTCCACTGCTTTTGGTGATATTTCTGGGTATAGCTCAATAATTACATTTCCACACTCTAGATTCATTACAGCAATATTGTCTGAGTTCTCAAAGTTTAATTTTTTTAGATCATTGTTATCTACAAACAAACATTTATTTTTTAATAAAAAAAAAGATGAAAAGGCTGAAACAGCTAAAACTATAAAAAAAATAAATAAAATTTTTTCTGATTTTGAGGCTTTAATTGTTTTAATCATAAAATATTTTCGTCAATCTTAAATATATTTGACTTAATAAATTTAACCTTATTGTTTAATATCGGATCGTTTTTTAATTTCTCCTTAACTAAATTCTTATCAATCATTAAAAAAGAAAAGATTTCAGCCATATCTTCTGATGGAATAGATTTAGAATATTCTGTTAAAAAACCATTTGTATTTTCATATAAATCTAAATTTAATTTGTCTGAGCAAGTGGAGCATTCTGCATACTCAAAATCAGGATTATTAAATAGAGAAAATTTTTGATCATTAAAATCATCCTCATAACTATTTTGAATCATGTGAAAAATTTCATGATGTATCATTCTTTCAAAATATTTTTCATTAAAGTTTATGTCTAATATTAAGGTTCTATTTTTATTATCTGGTATACCGCCAGTATTAATGTTCGAAATAAATAATCCTTCACAAAACACCATATATTTTAAATTTATTTTTTTTAGGAACTTAGAATTGTATCTCTTTATATTTCTTTCAATAATTGGAAATTTTGTATTAAGATTTTCTTGTTTTGTTTTGCTGCAAGAAATGTTGTCATTTACTCCTATTTTAAAATCTCCTTTTGCATTTAGATAACGAATATTGTTATCGTTTTTTAGCTTGTAGATTTCTAAGTTTGGAATTTTTATTAGATTGTATATTTCATCTGCTTTTACATGGGAAAACTGAAATATTAAGATGAATAATAATATAATTTTCATTAATTTATTATAGACGAATTAGATTAGATAATATTATCTTAGAATATTAAAAAATGACAAAAGAAAGAAACAAAAATCCTATTCAACCTGTAAGTGGAACAAAAGTACCACGATTTGCTGGACCAAGTACTTTTGCAAGATTACCAGAATTGAGAGATGTTGAAAATTGTGATGTTGCAATTGTTGGCGTTCCGTTTGATGCTGGAACCAGTTATAGACCTGGAGCAAGATTCGGTCCCCAGAGTATCCGACAAGCATCAAGACATTTAAGAACGAATTATCATCCAAGCTATGATGTAGAGCCGTTTAAAGTTCAACAAGTTGCTGATGCCGGAGATATTTCATGCAATCCATTTAGTATTGATGAAGCAATTAAACAAATAGAAGTGGGCGCAACAGATTTATTAAATAAGGTTGGAGGAATTATAAGTTTAGGTGGAGACCATACTATTGCTGTACCATTGTTAAGAGCAATTAATAAAAAAAATAAAGGTCCAGTATCTTTAGTTCATTTTGATGCCCACTTAGATACTTGGGACACATATTTTGGTGCACCTTATACTCATGGTACTCCATTCAGAAGGGCTAGGGAAGAAGGATTATTTTTAGATGATGCTTCTATGCATGTCGGAATTCGAGGTCCACTTTATAGTAGGGATGATATAAAAAATGATGAAAGTTTTGGTTTTAAAATAATACACTGTGATGAATTTCAAACCGAAGGAACAGATAAAATTGCAGAGAGGATTAGAAAGAGAGTAGGAGACAATCCTCTATATCTATCAATTGATATTGATGTTTTAGATCCTGCATTTGCTCCAGGCACTGGTACACCTGAAATTGCAGGGATGACTACAAGAGAAATGGTAAATGTTCTAAGAGGTTTGTCTGGATTAAATTTAGTTTCAGCTGACGTTGTTGAAGTTTCTCCAGCATATGATCATGCAGAAGTAACTTCTTTAGCAGCGGCAACTATTGTTTATGAATTAACTAATTTATTTGCAAAAACATAAAGAAAGGATAACGTCAAAATATGTTAGACAAAAAAAATTTTTACATTAATGGAGCGTGGGTTAAGCCAAATAGCTCTGAGGAAATTAAAGTAATTGATCCAGCCACAGAAGAAAATTGCGCAGTAATTACTTTGGGAAACAAAGCTGATGTTGATATTGCTGTTAATGCAGCTAAAGATGCTTACGTATCTTGGGCCTTTTCTTCTAAGGAAGAAAGAATAGGATTATTAGAAAAACTTTATGAAAATTATAAGAAAAGATGGGCAGATATTGCAGAAGCTATAACTCTTGAGATGGGTGCTCCAAAAGATTTTGCAACAAAATTACAAGCTGGCACAGGAGCAAGTCATATCAAATCATTCATAAGATATTTAAAAAATTTTGAATTTGAAAAACCTTTAGGAGATCATGCCCCTAACCAAAGATTAATTTATGAACCAAAAGGTGTTTGTGCATTAATAACACCATGGAATTGGCCGATGAACCAAGTTTGTTTAAAAGTAATGCCAGCAATAGCCGCAGGTTGCACAATGGTTTTAAAGCCTTCAGAATTAGCACCACTTTCATCAATGATACTTGCTGAAATTATTGATGAAGTAAAATTTCCAAAAGGTGTGTTCAATTTAGTTAATGGTGATGGAGCAACAACAGGTGATGCTCTTACAAGTCATCCAGATATTAATATGATTTCTTTTACAGGTTCAACAAGAGCAGGAGCTTTGATTTCACAAAATGCTGCTAAAGATTTTAAAAGGGTAAGCTTAGAATTAGGAGGCAAAGGTGCAAATATAATTTTTAAAGATGCTGATCCAGAGGCTATTGAAAGAGGTGCTTTAAGATGTTTTAGAAATTCTGGACAATCTTGTAATGCACCAACAAGAATGTTAGTTGAAAAATCAATGTATAAAGAGGCTATTGAGAGATTAAAAAAATATACTGAAAGTTTTGAGGTTGGTGACCCTAAAAAAGAAGGAGAACATATAGGTCCAGTTATTTCAGAAACTCAATACAATAAAATACAAACTTTAATTCAAAAAGGAATAGATGAAGGTGCAAAATTAGTTGCTGGAGGAACAGGCAAACCTGATGGATTAGACAAAGGTTACTTTGTTAAACCAACTGTTTTTGCGGACGTAAATAATAATATGGATGTTGCAAGAACAGAAATTTTTGGACCAGTTTTGTCTGTTATTCCATTTGAAACAGAGGAAGAAGCAATAAAAATCGCAAATGATACTGATTATGGATTAACAAACTATATCCAAACCCAAGACTCTGAAAAGGTACAAAGAGTTGCAAGAAAATTAAGATCTGGAATGGTAGATGTTAATGGAGCTGGAATTGCTGTTGATGCACCTTTCGGTGGTTTTAAACATTCCGGAATAGGTCGTGAAGCAGGCGAACACGGTTTAGAAGAGTTTTTAGAAGTAAAAGCCATAGGTGGTTGGAGTTAATTTACTGACTTATCTTTTACGCCCTCTAAAAACTTAAGGCATTTTTTCATTTCATTTAATTCTATGAACTCATCAATTTTGTGAGCTTGTTCTATGGATCCAGGTCCGCAAACAACTGTACTGATACCTAATTCTTGAAATAAACCAGCTTCTGTTCCAAAAGAAACTACTTCTCTAGAATTATCACCAGTTATATTTGATACAAATTCACATGCTTCAGACTCATCTAATCTGTTAAAACCAACAACTTCACCTATCACTTCTTTTTTAATATATGAATCTGGAAATACTTTTTTCATTTCTGGTAGAAGTACTTCATTTGCATATTTATCAATTTCTTTCGTAACAAATTCTCCATCTTCTTTAACAACTGGTCTTGTTTCCCATTCAACACTACATTTATCTGCAATGACATTATGAGCAATACCACCTTTAATTCCACCAATTGATAAAGTTGAATGTGGAGGATCAAAAATACTATCTTTTTGAACTCTTTTTTTTAATTCTTCTCTAATTTCTAAAAGTTTTCCAACATATCTAGTAGCATATTCAGCTGCATTTACTCCTAAATGTGGTTTAGAGCTGTGTCCCGCAAGTCCTCCAAAGTGAACCGTGTATTCATTCATACCTTTGTGGGCGTCAATAATTTTCATTTTAGTTGGTTCACCAATTATACAAATTCCATTTTTGATTTCTCTTTTTTTTAATTCTTCTATTAATAAAGGGGCTCCAATACATGCGGTCTCTTCATCAAATGTGTAACAGAAATGTAAGTCTCTATCTAAATTACTTTCTTTGAAGATAGGTGCATAAGCAAGTGTACATGCAATAAAACCTTTCATATCACATGAGCCTCTTCCATATAATTTATCATTTTTAATAGTTGCAACAAATGGATCACTACTCCAACCTTTAGATACAGGAACCACATCAGTATGACCAGATAATATAATTGGTTTTTTTATGCTTTGATTTTTTGCTTTTAGAGTTCCAAAAAGATTTACTCTTTTTTTATCATCATCATAAACTTTGAAAGTATCTATTCCGATGTTATTTAAAATTTTTTCACAATAATCAATTAAATTACTGTTATCTTGACCTGAGATAGTTTTAAATGCGATTAAGTCAGTTAAAATCTTGATTGATTTTTCATATAAATTGTTATCTATACTCATAAACTTAAAACACTATATTATATTATGATTAAAGAGCAAATTACCTATAATGATTTTGATAAAGTAGATATTAGAATTGGTACTGTAATTTCTGTAAAAAAAAATGAAAAAGCGAGAAAGCCATCTTTAGTAGTTGAAGTTGATTTTGGGAGCGAAATTGGCATTAAACAATCTTCGGCTCAAATTACTCATTATTATAATGAGGAGAATTTAAAAGGAAAACAAGTTATTGCTGTTTGTAATTTTCCTGAAAAAAATATTGCTGGAATAGTTTCTCAAGTATTGGTTTTAGGAGCAATTGATGCCGATGGCAAAGTTACACTTGTTCATCCTTCTCAAAAAGCAGAAAACGGATTACCGATTGCTTAATAATGCATCCTGAAATTCTTTCTATAACCTTATTTGGAATTGTTGCAGCATTTACTCCTGGACCAAATAATTTCGTTGCTTTTTATTCTGGTTTCAATTTTGGTATTCTTAGAACACTACCACATATAATTGGTGTAACTTTAGGATTTCCATTTTTGTTATTATGTTTAGCTCTAGGGCTGATAAATATTTTTAAACTTTATCCTTTAATTCAAGAGGTATTAAAATATCTAGGAACTTTATTTTTAATTTATTTAGCATACAAAATTTCTTTTTCAGGTCCTTCGGATCAGGAAAATAAAAATAAAAATCCAATTAAGTTTCATGAAACTTTTATTTTTCAATTTTTAAATCCCAAAGGAGTTATTGCATCAATTATTCTTGTTTCAACTTATATTAATCCAGGAGAAAACTTTGTAAGTTATACGACTCAAATTATAATCATGGCTTTAATTGTTTCAGTGACCAGCATAACTCTGTGGACTTTTTTAGGTAAATTTTTCAGGAAATTTGCGACAAATCAGAAATTTATTAATTACTTTAATTATGCTATGTCACTGCTTCTTTTAACAAGCATAATAACTTTTTATTTATAATATGACCCCAGGAAACAAAAATTCTTATAATTCACTTAAAAAAATCACAGTTAATGACAAGGAGTATAATTATTACTCATTAAATGAAGCAGAAAAAAATGGACTTGAAGGAATAAATAAACTTCCAAAATCTCTTAAAGTTTTACTAGAAAATTTATTAAGATACGAAGACGATTTAAGTGTAACGAAATCTCAAATAGAAGCGATTAAAAACTGGCTAAAGACAAAAAAATCTAAAACTGAAATTGCATATAGACCAGCAAGAGTTTTGCTCCAAGACTATACAGGAATACCTGCAGTTGCAGATTTAGCTGCAATGAGAGAAGCAGTCAAAGAAAAAAATAAAGATCCAAATACAATCAATCCATTATCTGCAGTTGATCTTGTAATTGATCACTCTGTACAAGTTGACCAATCTGCAAAAGCAGATTCTTTTGAAAAAAATGTTGATATAGAATTTGAAAGAAATGGTGAGAGATATTCTTTTTTAAAATGGGGACAACAGGCATTTGATAATTTTAGAATAGTTCCACCAGGAACAGGAATTTGTCACCAAGTAAACCTAGAGTATTTATCAAAAGTTGTTTGGTCAGAAGAATTTAAAGGGGAAAAATATCTTTTTCCAGATACTTTAGTTGGTACAGACAGTCATACAACAATGGTAAATGGCTTATCTGTTTTAGGATGGGGTGTTGGAGGAATTGAAGCTGAAGCAGGAATGTTAGGTCAGCCAATTTCTATGTTAATACCAGAAGTCATCGGTTTTGAAATGAAAAACAAATTGCCAGAAGGAACCACGGCAACAGATTTAGTACTAACTGTTGTTAAAATGTTAAGAGATAGAGGAGTAGTTGGTAAGTTTGTTGAGTTTTATGGTGAGGGTTTAAAAAATTTAACACTTGCGGATAGAGCAACAATTGCAAATATGGCACCAGAATATGGTGCTACTTGTGGTTTTTTTCCTATCGATGAGGAAACATTAAAGTATTTAAAATTTTCTGGGAGAGATCAACAAACTGTTGATATCGTAGAAAATTATGCCAAGGAACAAGGTTTATGGGCGAGTAACGAAATAGAATTTACTGACATTATTTCTTTAGATATGTCTACAGTTGTACCAACTATTTCAGGACCTAAAAGACCTCAAGACAAAGTTCTTTTAACAGATGCACCTGGTTCGTTTCAAAAAGTATTGCAGGAAGCTACAAATAAAAAGGAAAAGTCAGTTTCGAAAGTATCAAATACAGATTACGAAATTAAAGATGGCTCAATATTAATTGCTGCAATAACCTCTTGTACGAACACTTCTAATCCAAATGTTCTAATTGGGGCTGGACTATTAGCTAAAAAAGCTATTGAAAAAGGTTTGCAGGTTAAACCCTGGGTAAAAACTTCTTTAGCACCTGGATCTCAAGTAGTTACAGACTATTTGGCAAAAGCTGGATTAAACACTTATTTAGATCAGCTTGGCTTCAATTTAGTTGGGTATGGCTGTACAACTTGCATTGGAAATTCAGGACCACTTCCAGAAAATATTGTAGAAGCTATCCAAAAAGAAAATATTTATGCGGTTTCAGTTTTATCAGGAAATAGAAATTTCGAGGGAAGAATTTCTCCACATATAAAAGCTAACTATTTGGCTTCACCTCCACTTGTTGTTGCATATGCAATAGCTGGGCATATGGAAGTTGATTTGTACAAAGATTCATTGGGAAAAGATAAAGAAGGAAAAGATGTATTTTTAAAAGATATTTGGCCTTCAAATAAAGAGATAGAAGAAACTTTAAAAGATTCACTTAATGCTGAGATGTTTATACAAAGATACTCAAATGTTTCAGAGGGCCCAACTCAATGGCAAAAAATTAAAACTGATAAAAGTAGTATCTATAATTGGGATGAGGGATCAACATATGTGAAAAAACCTCCGTTTTTTGACTCGTTACCAGATAAACCAGAAGGATTTAAAGAAATTAAGGACGCAAGACCATTATTAATTTTAGGTGATATGGTTACTACTGACCATATATCGCCAGCTGGCAGTATTCAAAAAGATAGTCCAACTGGTGAATATTTTATGGAACACCAAATTTTACCTAAAGATTATAACTCATATGGTTCAAGAAGAGGCAACCATGAAGTTATGATGCGAGGAACTTTTGCAAATATAAGGATTAGAAATGAAATGGCTCCTGGTACAGAGGGCGGTTTTACAAAGTTATACCCAGAAGAAAAAGTTCTTCCTGTCTATGATGCAGTTGTTGAATATAAAAAAAGAGGAACAGATTTGGTTGTAATTGGTGGAAAAGAGTATGGAACCGGATCATCTAGAGATTGGGCAGCTAAAGGAACAAAATTACTTGGGATAAAAGCAGTAATCGC
>CACJYB010000011.1 GCA_902597515.1 uncultured Pelagibacteraceae bacterium | reverse complement strand
ATATTAATTTAAAAATGACTAGAGCGAAACTTGAAGCTTTGGTTGAGGACTTAATTGCTAGAACGATGCCTCCATGTAAAACTGCATTAAAAGATGCAGGAATTACTGCTAGTGAAATTGATGAAGTAGTTATGGTAGGTGGTATGACTAGAATGCCAAAAGTAATTGAAGAAGTAAAAAACTTTTTTGGAAAAGATCCTAATAAAAGTGTAAACCCGGATGAAGTAGTTGCAATGGGCGCTGCTATTCAGGCTGGTGTATTACAAGGTGACGTTAAAGATGTACTTCTATTAGATGTAACTCCGCTATCACTTGGTATCGAAACACTTGGGGGTGTGTCTACAAAACTGATTGATAAAAATACAACAATACCAACTAAAAAAAGCCAGGTATTTTCAACCGCAGAAGATAATCAGCCAGCTGTATCTATTAGAGTTTTACAGGGTGAAAGAGAAATGGCAGCTGACAATAAAGCTTTAGGTAACTTTGAGTTAGTGGGTATTGCACCTGCCCCAAGAGGAGTTCCTCAAATTGAAGTAACTTTTGATATTGATGCAAATGGTATTGTAAATGTATCTGCAAAAGATAAAGGAACCGGTAAAGAACAAAAAATTCAAATTCAAGCTTCTGGTGGTTTGAGTGATGAAGAAATTGAAAAAATGGTTAAAGACGCTGAAGCTAACAAAGAAGCTGATAAGAAAAAAAGAGAATCAGTTGATGTTAGAAACCAAGCAGATACTTTAATCCATTCTACTGAGAAGAATTTAAAAGAGCATGGTTCAAAAATTTCTGATGCAGAGAAAAAAGCAATTGAGGATGCATCCTCTGCTGTAAAAGAGGCTCTAAAAAGTGAAGATATTGAAGATATCAAGAAAAAGACTGAGGCTTTAGTTCAAGCTTCAATGAAACTTGGAGAAGCAATCTATAAATCACAACAAAGTGCAAAACCTGATTCTGGGAAAGATGATGGCGGAGATGACGCGGGTAAAAAAGACGAAAATGTTGTTGATGCTGATTTCGAAGAAGTAAAAGACGAGAATAAAGAAAAAAGCGCTTAAACTGACATTTAATTGTCTGGGGTAATTTGATGGCTAAAAAAGACTATTATGATGTCCTAGGCGTTAACAAAAGCGCAAGTCCTGAAGAATTAAAATCTGCATATAGAAAATTAGCTGTTAAATATCATCCTGATAAAAATCCAGGCGACTCTAAAGCAGAAGAAAAATTTAAAGAAGCTAGTGAAGCCTACGGAATACTTTCAGACAAGGAGAAAAAGCAAAACTACGATAACTTTGGTCACGCAGCTTTCGAAAATGGTGGTGGCAGACCAGGTGGAGGTTTTGGTGGGTTTAGTGGAGCAGATTTTTCAGATATTTTTGAAGATTTCTTTGGAGATTTTGGTGGCGGAGGGAGATCGAGAAGTAGACGATCAAATAATAGAGGATCAGACTTAAGATACGATTTATCAATTTCTCTTGAAGAAGCTTACAGTGGAAAAAAACAAGATATTAAATTTTCAACAACTGAGCAATGTGGAACGTGTAAGGGTAATGGATCTAAACCTGGTTACTCTCCTGACAGATGCTCATATTGTGGAGGAAATGGTAGAATAAGATCTAACCAAGGTTTTTTTACTGTTCAACAAACATGTCCTCAGTGTAATGGAAATGGTGAAGAAATTACCAACCCATGCAATGATTGTAATGGTCAAGGTAAAAAACAAACATCCAAAAAAATATCTGTAACTATTCCAAAAGGTGTTGATGATGGGACAAGAATTAGATTAGCTGGAAAAGGTGAAGCAGGAACTAGAGGGGGGGCAACAGGAGATCTATATTTATTTATTAACGTTAATTCTCACGATTTATTTAAAAGGTCAGATGAAAATTTATTTTTTGAGTTCCCAATTTCACTTGCGGACGCAGCGTTAGGTACTACTTTGGAAATTCCAACTATTGATGGTGGAAAAGCTAAAATAAAAATACCAGATGGAACTCAGAATGGTAAGCAATTTAGATTAAAAGGCAAAGGTATGCCGTTTATGAGAAGAGGAGATTTTGGGGATTTGTATGTCCAAATAAAAACTGAAGTTCCAGTATATTTAAATAAAAAACAGAAAGAATTACTAGAGCAGTTTAGAGAAATAGAAAATGAAAAATCAAATCCAAGTATTAAAAAATTCTTCCAAAAAGCCAAAAATTTCTGGAAAAATTAATTAGTACTGTATCTATTTTTTGGTTCGTGTAATATTCTGTTTATGGATATTCTAATTGAGGGATGGCGTAAAATTAATCACTCATATTCTCTTGTAAATCAATGGCAAATTAATGAACTCTTGAGTTCATGTAATATCTTTTTTAAAGATATTCCATTTTTAATAAAAGATTGGAATATAAAAAAAAATGATAGTGGTTTTGACGATAATTTAAAAAATATAATTAATAACCTTAAGCCACCTGGAGATAATCAAAATTTTGATATTACTTATAGAATTTCATCACCATATAACTTTGATAATGATTTTAAATCAAAACTGTTGTTTGTTTTTGGTACATGTGAATACAAACGTTTAAATAAAGAAGTTTATATAAACGGATCTCCTGAGTTTTTGAAATATGAGGAAAATTTTTACATTCACACTCCATCTAGATGGTCTAGAGAGGGTTTTTTAAAAGCTGGTTTTAGAGAAGATCAAATTATTGTCATTCCTCACGGAATTGAAACAAATACGTTTAACTTAATTTCAGAAGATGAAAAGAAAATAACTCGAGAAAGATATAAAATTAAAGCAGATGATTTTGTATTAACAAATGTTGGCGCAATGACCCAAAATAAAGGTATAGAATGCTTGGTTGCTGCCTATGGTATATTAAAAAAAAAATACAAAAATCTTAAACTAATTTTGAAGGATCAAAGTAATCTGTACGATATCGAGGCTAATTATATTTTTAACAAACTACAAGAGTCAGAATTTAATAAAAAATATAAAATTATTTATGATGAAATGCTTAAAGATGTAATTATTATTTCAAGAAATTTAACTTTAAAAGAGTTAAGAAATATTTATTCCATAACTAGTTGTTATGTTTCACCTTATATGGCTGAAGGTTTTAATATGACCCCGCTAGAAGCAGCGGGATGTGGTACACAAATAGCTGTTACTAAAGGAGGTTCTACAGATGATTATTTTGATACATGTATGGGATATCAAATTGAAAGTGATGAGAAAATAATAAATAATGATAGTATGTTAAATCCAAAACTTGACTCTCTTGTAGAAATATTAAATCGCATTATTAATAAAACCGACGAATCAATGTTGGTAAGAAGTAAATATGTTCATCAAAATTTTTCCTGGAACAATATTACAAAAAAATTAAAAAAAGAGTTTGAAAAGAAATTAACTAAATGAAATAAGAAATAATGAGAAAAATAAATTTAGGTATTTCGGGTTGTATGGGAAGAATGGGCCAACAACTAATTAAATCCTCCAAAAAAAACAAAAATTTTAAGTTAGTTACACTTACAGAAAATTTATTAATAAATAAAAAAATTAATAAAATTTTACCTGAATTAAATTCTGAAAAAGCTTTCAAAAAAACTGATGTGATTATTGATTTTACAGTTCCAAGTTGTACCTTGGAAGTCTTAAAAATAGCCTCTAAACTTAAAAAGAAAGTTGTTATAGGAACAACAGGTTTTAACCGGAGCCAAGAAAATCAAATTAAAAAATACTCAAAAAAAATTTCTATTTTAAAAGCAGGTAATATGAGCCTAGGTGTAAATTTGCTTATGTATCTAACTGAAATTGCATCAAAATCTTTAAGTAATAATTATTTAATTAAAATACTTGAAATTCATCATAAACATAAAAAAGATTACCCATCAGGTACAGCATTGATGCTTGGTAAAGGGGTTGCTGATGGTAAAAAAAAAGACTTGTACAATTTGATTGGTAAAAAATTTTTGAATAAAAAAACTTTTCCTTATGGAAAAAAAATTAATTTTAATTCCATTAGAAAAGGTGAAATTATTGGGGAGCACGAAATAAAATTTTCAAGTGGAAAAGAAATAATTACCTTAAATCATGAAGCCTTTGATAGAGCACTTTACTCTGATGGTGCTTTAACTGCAGCCAAATGGTTAATAAAACAAAAGCCTGGATTATACTCAATGAGAGATTTGCTTAATTTCTCGTAATGAATGAAGTTCAAAAAGCAAAAATTATTACCAAAACTTTAAATAAAATATATCCAAAAGCACCAGTTCCTTTAAAACATAGAAATACTTTTACTCTTTTAGTATCTGTTTTACTATCGGCACAATGTACAGATGTTAATGTTAATAATGTTACAAAAAATATTTATCCAAAATATTATAAGCCTGAGCATTTTGTAAAACTTGGAAGAAAAAAAATAGAAAAGTTAATTAAGAAGATTGGTATTTTTAGAATTAAAGCAAAAAATATATACTTGATGTCAAAACAAATTTTAGAAAAACATAATGGCAATGTACCAAAAACTTTTATAGAACTTGAAAAACTCCCAGGTGTCGGACATAAAACTGCTAGCGTAGTAATGTCCCAAGGTTTTGGATATCCAGCTTTCGCTGTAGATACACATATACATAGATTAGCTCAAAGATGGGGCTTAACAAACGGCAAGAATGTTGTCCAAACAGAAAAAGATCTCAAAAGGATATTTCCGAAAAAAATTTGGTCTAAACTTCACCTTCAAATAATTTTTTATGGAAGAGAATATTGCAAGGCCAGAGGATGTTATGGTTTAACTTGTAAAATATGTTCTTCTTGTTATCCTAATAGAAAAAAGCCTATTATTACAAAAAAAGCATAAAATGAAAATTCTAGGAATTGGTAACGCTATTGTAGATGTCCTTTGTAAAGTTGATGAAGAATTTTTAAATAAAAATTCATTAAATAAAAGTACAATGAAACTTATAGATGAAAATGAATTTCAAAACTTATTATCTAATTTAAAGATAGAGGAAACTGTATCTGGTGGATCTGTTGCAAACTCAATTGTTGGTCTTTCACAACTAGGAAATAAAGTAGGTTTTATAGGAAAAGTTTCCAATGATAATTTGGGTCAGAAATATGAGGATGGTTTGAAGAAAGAAAACGTAAAATATTTATATTCAAAAAAAAGTGAACTTATGCCTACAGGTAGTTGTTTAATTTTAATTACTCCAGACTCAGAAAGAACAATGTGTACTTTTTTGGGTACAGCAGGAAAAATAAATGACAATGATATTAATATCAGTGATATTAAAAATGCAGAGATAACATTTTTGGAAGGATATCTTTGGGATGAAGGTGAGCCTAAAAAAGCATTTGATAAAGCAATAAATAACTCAAATAAAGTTGCAATGTCTTTATCCGACTTATTTTGTGTGGAAAGACATAAAAAGCAATTTTTGGAATTAGTTAAAAATAAGCTAGATATTGTATTTGCAAATGAACAAGAAATTTTATCTTTAATAAATAGTTCATCATTTAATGATGTCGTTAATTTTTCAAGAAATTTAAAAAAAAATATAGTTATTACAAGAGGTGCAAAGGGAGCAATGGCTATTAATGGTGATGATGTTTTGGAATGCTCAGCTCAAAAAGATATCAAAATTAAGGATCTTACAGGAGCTGGTGATTTATTTGCTGCTGGTTATTTACATGGTATCTTAAATAAATACAGTGTTAAAGAAAGTTTAGAAAAAGGTACAGAATTATCATCTAAAATAATTCAAAAAATTGGAGCAAGAATTTAAAATTAACTTATACTAAATATAAAAAAAACTCTATGACTGAAAATCAAATTTTAAAACTTTTTCCTGAGCCAATATTTAAATATAAATTTAGAGATTATGAAAAATTTAATAAAGAGTTATCAAAATATATATATTCTCTTCAAAGCAAAGATCAACAAGGATTGAAAAGATCAAATAAAGGTGGTTGGCATTCAGAAAATTTTCAATTAACCGACCAAAACTCAATACAATTTAAATTCGCATTAAAGGTACAAGAGTATATTTTAAATGCTTTTCAAAACTTTGGTTGGAAAATAAAAAATAAAAACATACGTATAAGTGAAATGTGGGCTATTATTAACAAAAAAAACGACTTTAATGTAATACATACCCACCCGAATTGTTACTTAAGTGCAGCTTACTATGTAAAAGCTCCAACCAATTGTGGGAAATTTGAGGTAGAACATCCTAACATAGCAAAAAAATACTCATTCCCAGAAATTGAAACTAAAAATGAACTTAATTTAGAAGTTGCTTCGATAGAAATTGAGGAAGGAGATTTGTTATTATTTCCAAGTTATTTACCTCATAAGGTAAGCCAGAACTTTTCGGATGAAGACAGGATTGTAATTAGCTTTAACGTAGATATAAAAAAATAATTTAAATATTTTGAGTTTTTTTTATTCTTTTAAAACTTCCTTTTCCTTTTTTTGGTTTAATTATTCTTGGCTTATATTTTTTTGTAAAAAGCTCTTTAGTTAATAAATTTTTTTTTTTTTTAATTAATTTTATAGCCATTATCATTACTTAAAATAAATGAATCATCTCCAAAGGTATTAAATATTTTCTTTCTTAATCTGTAAATATGAGTTTCGACAGTGTGGGTCTCTAGTTTTGATCCATAACCCCAAACTTGTGATTGCAATCTTTTTATCCCTACAGGCTCATTACTTTTAGACAAAAATAGTAAAATATTAATCTCTTTTTCTGTTAACTTTAGAACTTTGCTATCAAATAAAATTTCTCTTGAGTTAATGTTTATAGAATATTTCCCAATTAAAATTTCAGATTTTTTATTATATTCACTTTTTAAAGAATGAATGTTTAACTTTTCAATTAAATTAATTATTTTAATTGGATATTTTTGAAATAAAAATTGATTACATTCTAAATCAATTTTTTTATTTGTAAAAACTATAGGATTATTAAATTCAACTAATTTTTTTTTTAATATTTTACTATCTGAGATATCATAAACTTTAAAATTTAAATCAGATTCTATTTCTTTTAATATTTGATATAAGTGCTTTAAATTTAATATTAAAATGTTTTGATAATACATTCATATAAGATATGACAATTTTTTTAAAAAATAAACATACACTTCAAATAGATGATTTTTATTTTAAATGTTCTATTGGAAAAAATGGATTAACAAGAAAAAAAAAGGAAGGAGACAAAAAAACGCCAATTGGAACATTTAATATTGAAAATCTTTACTTTAGAAAAGATAAAATTTCATTGCCAAAAACAAATCTAAAATGTCTAAAAATTAATCAAAAAATGGGATGGTGTGATGATTTAAATAATCCTAAAAATTATAACAAATTAATAAAAATTAAAAAAAATATCCATCATGAAAAACTTTACAGAAAAGATAATAAATATGATTTAATAATTCCTATAAAATACAATTATAATAAACCTATTTTGGGAAAAGGTAGTTGTATTTTTATTCATTTGTCTAAAAATTATAGACCAACTTTAG
This sequence comes from uncultured Pelagibacteraceae bacterium, assembly GCA_902597515.1. Lineage (GTDB taxonomy): Bacteria > Pseudomonadota > Alphaproteobacteria > Pelagibacterales > Pelagibacteraceae > Pelagibacter. Next base: position 19,853 of record CACJYB010000011.1, on the reverse strand, counting down.
GATGTATTGCTTTGAGTAAAAAAGATTTTTTAATAATGATTAAATTAATAAATAAAAAGACAAAAATAAAAATTTCTTAATATCTATCACCAAAAATACTTGATCCAATCCTCAAATAAGTAGAATTATATTTACAAGCAATTTGAAAATCAGCGGACATCCCCATACTTAATTGATAAAAATTATATGTTTTATTTAATAGTTTCATTTCATTAAAATAAACATCAGGATCACGATTTATTGGTGGTATACACATCAAGCCAACTACATCTAATTTTACCTCATTACAATAGGAAACAAGATTACTTAATTTTTGTTTACTAACACCTGATTTTTGATCTTCATCACCTATATTCACTTGAATAAAAATTTTTATTTTTTTATTTATTTTTTCTTGTTCTTTAGCAATTTTTTTTGCCAATTTTTCACTATCAACGGTGTGAATATAATCAAATAATTTTACAGCAAATTTAACTTTGTTGGTTTGTAGTTTTCCTATCATATGAAGTTGAATATTTGGGTTTTTTTCTTTAGTTAAAGACCATTTATCAATTGCCTCCTGAACCTTATTTTCTCCAAAATCTTTATGTCCATATTCAATCAACGGTAAAATTTTATCCAACTGAAAAGTCTTGGATACAGCAATAATTTTTGGTAACTTAAAATCATTTGGATTTATCGAATTAGTTTTAACTTTTTTTTCAATACTGATTAAATTTTGAACCGTTGTATGCATAATTTAAAAACAAAATATTACTTTATAGATAGTTTTGAAACAAAAATTATTGATAAATTAGATAAACAAACAATCCTTATTTATCGAAATTATTTGAATAAAAAGATAGATGAAAAAATTTTACTTAAAATAAAAAAGTATTGTAAAAAAAAAAGTTTGAAATTTTATTTATCAAATAACGTAAAATTAGCTTTAAAACTTAAATTAGATGGAGCATATATTCCCTCTTTCAATAAAGATTTCGGACATTTAAGTTTCGATTTTCAGCAAAAATTTAAAATAATAGGATCTGCTCACAATATTAAAGAAATTAAAATAAAAGAGCTTCAAAAAGTTGAAAAAATTTTCTTATCGTCATTATTCAAGAGAAATAAAAATTTTCTAGGAATTAATAAATTTAAGAATATATCAAAACTTACAAATAAGAAAATTGTAGCCTTGGGGGGTATATCTAAAAAAAAAATAAAATATCTTAAACTTATAAACGATCCTGAGTTTGCGGGAATTTCATATTTTGAATAAAAAAAAGGCCCCTAAAGAGGGGCCCCTTTTTATAATGTTTTCTAAACTTAATTAGAATGCAAATGCAAGGTCAATTGCGTAACCTTTTACATCATCAGCAAGTTGAGTAGATCCACCTCTGTTTTTCTCCTCAGCCATAGCTACTGATAAAGTCATTGAACCCATAGTATAAGTAGCACTTATATTAGAGTTTTCTTGATCTACAGTTGTAGTAGCTGCATCCTTGTAAGTTGACTCATTGTAACCAATTGTTAAGTCATCATTTACTTGGTATGTGATACCCATAGCTTCAAACTCATCGTCTGTAGTAGCTTTGTTTGTATCCATTTCAGACTCTTGGTAACCAACTGTAACTGGACCGTATGCATATTTAATATACATAGTAGTTCTGTCACTGTTGCTAGTTCCACCTTCTGAATTGTATTCACCAGCAGCGTAACCAACAGTTAAGCCTTCCATACCTGAATACTCAATAGCAAAGTCTGTAGAAGACTCAACTTGAGTAGTTCCATCAGCTGGAACGTATGATGCTTTAACTGAAAAACCATCTATTAAATCAGCTGAAGAGTAGTGGAACATATTGTTCGAACTAGCACTTCCGATTGCATTAAAGATGTTAGTTCCAGTTGTTGCATTTGAACCAGCGTTAGCAGTACCTAGGATATCCCAAGACTCACCGTATGCAGTTGGAGTTACATCGTCCACAGCTCCCATAGCGTTACTTGCACCGTGACCACCAAAAGTAATTACACCAAAACCATTAGTGTCGATTTTTAGTAATCTATCGTCAAAAACGTTACCAGCTGTATTAGCGTCATCTAACTCGTAAGTTACTGACACAGTCATACCATTGTCCATTTCACCAGAACCAGTGAAAGTTACACCATCACCCATTGAAAAGTTGTTTCCAACGTTTGGTGTATCGTTACCAGACATAGTTATACCTGCTGAACCAGATGCACTTAGAGAACCAGCGTAAGCTGATGTAGCAACAAGTGAACCTGCTAATGCAGTTAAACCTATTTTTTTAATGTTCATATTAATTACTCCTTATTTTTATTGTTATTATTAATAATAAACGGGGGTTTTTTAACATTTACGAAGGCGGATATGGTTCTTTTTTGATTGAAATATAAAAAAAAACAGTAATTGTTGTAAAAATACAACACTTAAAACCCTTATTTTTCAATATTTTTTTCAAATAATATCATTTTACTGTATATAATCGCTTTTAAGTTTAAGAAATTAGTTCAAATGAATATTTTAAAAAAGATATTAATATTAAGTTCAGTATTTTTATTACTAGGCGGTTGTAAAGGAGGAAAATTGCCGGGCGCTGATGCAAGAAAAGTTCCTTACGATGCTAGAGAAAGAGTTAAGAAAAATATTGAAGAAGGGCGTGGTTTTAGATTGTCTAACGTGATGAAAATGCCCAAAGGTGGAGATTTTGATTTTGCAACCTCTAACGAATTATGGCGAGCTTCTTTAGATGTAATTGATTTTATGCCTTTAGCATCTGCTAATTATAGTGGTGGCATGATAATTACAGATTGGTACTCAGATAATAAAAATCCTAAAGAAAGTATTAAATTAATTATAAGATTTTTAACAAATGAAATTAGATCTGATGCAATAAATATTAAGATATTTTATAGAATATGTACTGAAGTAAATAATTGTACCATCAAAGAAAAGAGTGGATCACTTGCCAAAGAATTAAAAAAAGAAATTCTTAAAATAGCGGCTACCTATAAAAAAGAAACCACAAAAAAGGAATTTAAGGAATACGTAGGTTTTGACAGACAAAAATAATACTAAAATTTAAAGATCTAAAGTGGATAGATATAATTTTAAAATCGTAGAAGATAAGTGGCAAAAATTTTGGGAAAAAAATAAAACCTTTTCATCAAAAATAGAAAAAGATAAAAAAAAATTTTATTGCCTAGAAATGTTTCCTTATCCATCTGGAAAAATTCATATGGGCCATGTTAGAAATTATACAATTGGTGATGTTTTAGCCAGATATAAACTACTACAGGGATTTAACGTTCTTCATCCTATGGGTTGGGATTCTTTTGGAATGCCTGCTGAAAATGCAGCAAAACAAAATAATCTAGATCCAAAATCTTGGACAGAGTCAAATATTTCAAAAATGAAATCACAACTTAAAAAACTAGGACTTTCTATAGATTGGGAAAGAGAAATTTCAACATGTTCAGATGATTATTATAAACATCAACAAGCTTTTTTTTTAGAACTTCTTGAAAAAAAACTAGTTTATAGAAAAGAAAATTACGTAAATTGGGACCCTGTAGATCAAACTGTTTTAGCAAATGAGCAAGTTATAGATGGCAAAGGTTGGAGATCAGGCGCTTTAGTAGAAAGAAAAAAATTAAGTCAATGGTTTTTCAAAATCTCTAAGTTTTCTCAAGACCTTTTAGATGGTCTTGACAATTTAAAGTCATGGCCCAACAAAGTAAAAACAATGCAAAAAAACTGGATAGGAAAATCATTTGGTTGTGAAATAGACTTTAAAATAGAGGGTGATTTACCTGTAAATAATATAAAATGTTTTACTACAAGACCAGATACTCTTTTTGGTTTTTCTTTTTTAGCATTATCACCAGATCATGAAATTTCAAAATTTTACTCAAAAAATAACGATTTTATAAAATTTAAAGAAGAGTGCTCTAAAACAGGAACAACAGAGGAAGCAATAGCAGTTGGAGAAAAGATTGGCTTTGAAACAGAACTTATGGCAGTAAATCCATTAAATCCTGATCATAAAGTGCCTGTATTTTTTGCAAACTTTGTTTTAATGGATTATGGTTTTGGCGCTGTGTTTGGATGTCCTGCACATGATCAAAGAGATTTTGATTTTGCTAAAAAATACAATCTAGAAATAAAAACAGTAGTCAAGCCTTATAAAGAAAGCGATAAATTTGAAGTTACAAATGAAGCTTATCCTGATCCTGGAATAATAATCAACTCTGATTTTTTAAATGGACTTGAGGCTCCTGAAAATTCAGTAATTGAAACCATAAAAATTTTAGAGGATAGGAAATTAGGAAAAAAACAAATTAATTACAGACTGAAAGATTGGGGTGTTTCAAGGCAAAGATATTGGGGATGTCCAATTCCTGTTGCCTACGATGAGGAAAATAATGTTCATCCAATACCAAAATCAATGTTACCTGTAAAACTTCCTGAAAATATAAACTTAAAAGTAAAAGGGAATCCCCTAGATAGCCAAAAAGATTGGAAGGAAATCATCATTGATGGAAAAAAAATGACAAGAGAGACGGATACGCTTGATACATTCGTATGCTCTTCTTGGTATTTTTTAAGATTTTGTTCTCCTGAAGAGAAAAATTACGGATTTAAAGAAGAGGATATAAATTATTGGATGCCTGTAGACCAATACATTGGGGGTGTTGAACACGCTATTTTACACTTACTTTATTCTAGATTTTTTATGAGAGCAATTTCATACGATAATAAAAATTTTAATTTAAAAGAGCCTTTTAACGGATTATTTACTCAAGGAATGGTATGTCACGAAACATACAAAGATCCAGAGAATAATTGGATAAGCCCTGAAGAAATAGAGAGTATTGATGGAAAAAAATACTTAAAAAAAGATAATTCTAAGCCAATCACTGTCGGTCCTTCAGAATCAATGTCTAAATCAAAAAAAAATACAATTGATCCTGAAAATATAATTTCTAATTACGGTGCTGATGCTGCAAGATTGTTTATTTTATCAGATAGCCCTCCTGAGAAAGATGTTCAATGGTCTGAGGAAGGTATTAATTCCTCCTACAAATTTATTCAAAAATTATGGAATTTAAATTCAAAAATTATTGAAGAAATTAAGAAAGATCACCAAAAAGATTACGATGAAGAAATTGCAAAATTTACAAACAGTTTGATCAAAAAGATAACAGAAAATCTGGAGAACTTTAGTTATAATAAAATTGTAGCAAATTTACATGAAATGTACTCTTTTATGTTTAAACAGCTAGACAAAAAATATTCTAAAGAAACTTTAATTGAAAATTACAAAAAAATTTTAATGTTAATGTCTCCAGTAATCCCACATCTTGCCAGTGAATGCTTAAACATTATTGGAATTGAAAAAAATATAAAATGGCCTGAACACGATAAAAAGCTTCTACAAAATGATAATGTGATCATAGTAGTTCAAATAAATGGAAAAAAGAGAGGAATAATAAATTTAGAAAAAGAAACGAAAGAGGATGAATTATTGAAAATAATTCAAAAAGATGAAAAAATTAAAAAATATTTAAAAGAACAAGCAATAAAAAAAAGAATTTATGTTAAAAATAAAATTATGAATATTATTATTTAAATGAAAAAAAATTTTTTATTTTTTACTTTTATTTTATTATTTCTGCAAAATTGTGGTTTTGCACCAATATATACAGAATCAAAAAATGAAGATTTTAAATTTAACATAATCGAAATTAGTGGTGACATAGATATGAATAATTTAGTTAATATTAATATCAAAAAATATTCTAATAAAATATCTACAAATACAATTAATTTAAAAATTGATACTAATTATAAAAAAAATATTATATCTAAAAATAAGGCTGGAGAAGCTACAAGTTATTTAATAGTAACAGGAATAACTTTTCAAGTTATAGATTTAGAAAAACCAAATATATTTACATTTAAAGATGAAACGAAACTATCAAATATTAATAATAAATTTGAGTTGAGAAATTATGAAAACTCAATAAAAAATAATTTTATATCTTCAGCAATTGAAAAGTTAATTTTAAAAATACCTAAAAATAAATGATAATAAAATCATTTGAGACAAGAAAAATTAACATTAAACAAAATAAGTTAATTCTTTTTTATGGAAAAAATGATCAAATCAAAAAAGAAGCTATTGAAAATTTAACAAATTCAAAAAAACAAATAGTAAATTATGAACAAAATGAAATTTTAGACAACGAGGATTATTTTGTTGAAAGCATTTCTTCAAAATCACTTTTTGAAGAAGAAAAAGTAATTATAATTAAAAGGGCAACAGATAAAATAATAAATTTATTAGAAAAAATTAGAGTAATAAATTTAGAAGATATATTAATAATAATTGTTGCAGAAAATTTAGAAAAAAAGTCAAAACTAAGATCTATTTTTGAAAAAGATAAAGAATTAATATCTGTTGCATTCTATCCTGATACTAATCAAACGTTATCTAATGTTGCTTTAAATTTTTTAAAAGAAAAAAAAATAGTAATTTCTCAAGAAAATTTAAATTTAATTATAAATAGATCTCAAGGCGATAGAAAAATATTACTTGATGAATTAGAAAAGATCGAAAACTATTGTAAAAACGGTAAGAAATTAACAAGAGATTATTTGTTAAAATTAACAAACTTAACTGAAAATTATAGCATAACAGAATTGATAGATAATTGTTTGGCTAAAAATCAAAAAAAAACATTACAAATTTTAAACGAAAATAATTTCACAAAAGATGATTGTATGATGATTGCTAGAGTTTTTATCAATAAATCGAAAAAGATGCTCACATTGTGTGAAGAGTTTGAAAGAAATAAAAATATAGAAACAACTATTTCTTCAGCAAAACCTCCAATTTTTTGGAAAGATAAGGAAATAACCAAACTACAAATCAAGACATGGTCGTCTAAAAATATTAAACAATTAATTTATGATTTATCAAAGTTAGAATATCAAATAAAAAAAAATTTTGATGTTTCTCTTAATTTAATGATTGATTTTATTGTAAATATATTTTCTTGGAAAACTAATAATTAGATTTAATTATTTCAATAATTTTATTTAACTGATCTAAATCTTTATACTCAAAAGAAATTTTACCCTTATTTCTTTTGTTATTTTGTATATCAACAGTTAAACCAATTTTATTTGATATAGATAATTCAAGAGCAATGATATTCGTGTCTTTAGATTTTTTTGAAATTTGTTTCTTGCTATTCTTAAATATTTTAACAAAACTTTCTGCTTGTCTAACCGAAAGTTTTTTTTCTATAATTTTGTTAGCTACAAAACTAGCATTTTCTAGGCCAACTAAGATTTTAGCATGTCCAGCACTTATTTTTTGTAATTCGATAAGTTTTATTACCTCATCTGGTAATGACAAAAGCCTCAAAGAATTAGCAATATGGCTTCTGCTTTTTCCAATAAATTTTGATACTTTTTCCTGATCGTAAGCAAAATCATCAATTAAACGTTTATAGCCTTGAGCTTCTTCAAGTGGATTCAAATCATGTCGTTGAACATTTTCTACAATTGCAAATTCTAGGGATTTTAAATCATCTGCCTCAGTAACAACTACTGGAACATTATGGAGCCCAGCTCGTTGAGCTGCAAGCCATCTTCTTTCTCCTGCAATTATTTCGAACTTAGAGTCATCATTAACAGATTTTCTAACTACGATTGGTTGTATCATTCCACGCTCTTTAATTGAATTAGTTAAATCATTTAAATTATTCTCATCAAATATTTTTCTTGGTTGATACTTGTTTGGTACCAAATCACTAATTGGTAACTGATTTTTTTGAATCTCTACTTTTGTTTCACCTATCAAAGAGGACAAACCTCTTCCCAATCCTTTTTTAATTTTATCCATTAGGCGGCGCTTCCTATTGTTGACTCTTGGTTAATGAATTCATCAGTAAAACTATAATAAGATTTACTACCTGGACAAGATTTATCATAAATTAAAACTGGCATGCCATGGGAAGGAGCCTCGGATAATCTTACGTTTCTTGGTATAACTGTTGAATAGACTTTTTCAGTAAAAAAATCTCTAGCCTCTTTCTCAACTTGTGATGAAAGCTTATTTCTTTTGTCATACATAGTTAAAAGAATGCCCCTGATTTTCAAATCCGGATTTAAACTTACTTTTATCCTTTCGATTGTTTTCATTAACTGCGTTAAACCCTCTAAAGCAAAAAATTCAGTCTGAAGTGGTACCAATAGAGAATTTGAGCTTACAAGTGCCATTACTGTCAACAAGCTTAATGAAGGTGGGCAATCAATCAAGACGTAATCATATAATCTTCTAGAATCATTTAAATATGCGGTTAATTTAGTCTTTAATATAAAAGCTCTATTACTATCATCAGCCGTCTCTACTTCTAAGCCCGATAGATCTACATTAGATGTGATAATATCTAAATTTTCAAACTGTGTTTTTTTAATCACCTCACTAATTTCTCTAGTTCCGTTCAAAACTCCATAAATTGTCTCACTAGAGTTATCCATGTTAGATAATCCCAGACCTGTGGTAGCGTTGCCTTGTGGATCTAGATCAATTACTAAAATTTTTTTATTTATTTGGGACAAACCAGCTGCAAGATTTATCACTGTAGTAGTTTTTCCGACCCCACCCTTTTGATTAATGACTGAAATAATTTGCATTTAATTTTTTTACATTCCTTTTAATTTTTTTTTTTAATTTTTTTAATATTTATTAAAAAAGAGTCTTCACTTGTTAAACTTTTTTTTTCTATACAATCAAGCTCCCATCTTTTTTTTGAATTTTCAAAAATTTTTTTTCCACTCTTCCCCATAAAAAAATTAAATTTTTATATTTTGAAAAATTTTCATACACTAAATCTAAAACCACAGGCATTGGTTTGAATGCTCTTGACATTATTGTTCCTGTTTCTAAATTTTTTATTTCAAAAATATTTTTTTGAAAAACTTTTGTATTTAAATTTAATTTTTCTGAAACTTCCTTTAAAAAACGGCTTTTATGATAGCTTTTTTCATACAAGTGCACATTCATCTTATTTTTCATATTTTTTAGTATAATAGCTACAATTAATCCAGGCATACCCCCTCCTGAACCTATATCTGTGGTTGTATTGCTATTTAAATCAACAAAATCAATAATTTGTGCAGAATCTATAATATGGCGTTCAATTATAGCTTTTTTTGATGCTGTATTTTGACTAATTATGTTAATTTTTTTATTTTTTTCAAGAATCATGGATATATAGTTTTCAAAGTCCAAAAATGTTTCACGTGAAACATTTAAGTGATTGATTCTAGAATAAGAATTTAAAATTTCTTTATCCATTAAGCTATATGCTTAATAGACTTTCTTTTGACATGTGACAACAAAATATATACAGCTGCTGGAGTAATTCCATCTATTCTTAAAGCTTGACCCATTGTTTTTGGCTTTATTTCCTTAAATTTAGCTTTTACCTCATTAGACAAACCTGAAAGTCTATCATAATTGATTTTATCAGGGATAATTAGATTTTCATCCCTCTTAAATGCTAAAATATCAGCTTTTTGCTTCTTTAAATACCCTCTATAGTGAGCATTTATCTCTACCTGTTCATCAATTTCTTTACTAAAAAAAGGGATATCAGACCATATTTCCCTAATTTTACTCATATTAACCCCTTTTTGAGTTAAAACCTCGCTAGATGATCTCAATATTCCGTCTTTTGCTATTTTTATTCCAAATTTCTCTGCTTTAGATGGTGATATTTTGGATTCACTCATTTTAAGGTTTATTTGTCTAATTTTTTCAAATTTACTCAAATATAACTCTTTTCTCTCATCACCTATTAAACCAATATCAATTCCCTTTGCAGTTAATCTTTGATCAGCATTATCTGATCTTAAACTTAGCCGATATTCTGCTCTTGATGTAAACATTCGATATGGCTCAGCTACTCCTTTAGTAACCAAGTCATCTATCATTACTCCAATGTAGGCGTCAGATCTATCAAGTATAAATGGTTCTAATTTTTTGACAGACAAGGCAGCATTTACTCCTGCTATAAGGCCTTGTGCAGCAGCTTCCTCATATCCTGTAGTACCATTAATTTGGCCAGCAAGATAAAGATTGCTTATCTTCTTGGTCTCAAGGGTTAAGAATAGTTCACGAGGATCTACATAATCATATTCTATCGCATATCCTGGTCTTAATATAGAAACATTTTCTAAACCATTGATATTATTACATATTTCTTTCTGAACATCGGCTGGAAGTGACGTGGAGATACCATTTGGGTAAATTGTGTGATCATTTAGACCTTCTGGTTCTAAAAATATCTGGTGGCGAACTTTATCTGCAAATTTTACTATCTTATCTTCTATAGATGGACAATATCTTGGTCCCACTCCTTTTATACTACCTGAGTACATAGCGCTCTTAGATAAATTCTTTTCAATAATTTTATGAACCTTCTCATTTGTGTATGTCATTCTGCAGGACACTTGCTTGTTCAAATTTTTTTTTGTTAAGAATGAAAAAAAATAAGGATCGTCATCTGCAAATTGTTCTTCTAAGTTTTCAAAATTAATTGTTCTCGCGTCTAGTCTTGGAGGGGTTCCAGTTTTTAGTCTTCCAATTTTAAAATCATATTTAGCCAATTGTTCACTTAAACCTGTAGAAGGTTTTTCATCGTATCTACCAGCAGGAGTTCTTTCATCACCTATATGTATCAAACCATTCAAAAAAGTCCCTGTAGTGAGTATTATTTTATTGGATAGAACTTTCTTACCTTCCTTGGTTTTAAATCCACTTATGGAATTTTTATCAAAAATAAACTTTATGACTGGGTCAGAAAAAATGCTTAAATTACAATAATTTACAAGTTTTTCTTGCATATATTTTCGATATAATGATCTATCTGATTGAGTTCTTGGTCCTCTAACGGCTGGCCCTCTACTTCTATTTAACAATCTAAATTGTATACCTGATTTGTCTGCTACATCGCCCATAACACCATCAAGAGCATCGATTTCTCTAACCAAATGTCCTTTGCCCAAACCGCCTATTGCTGGGTTACACGACATTTCACCGATAGTTTCTATTTTATGAGTAAATAGGGCAGTATTTACTCCAAGACGGGCAGAAGCTGCTGCAGCCTCACATCCAGCATGACCTCCTCCAATTACAACTACATCAAATGACAAATCATTTTTCATAATCCAAATCTATATGTGATTATATAATTTACAAGATAGGCTTAAATTTTTGTAAATAAGCCTTATTTATCAACGTTTTTTGATTAAAAAAGTGCAAAAAACCAGCAAAATAGGGTATTACTTACCGATACAAAAATCGTTGAAAATACTACCTAATATCTCCTCGACATCTACTTTTCCAACAATCATTCCTAAATGTCTAGTGGCTAATCTTAAATCTTCTGCTGCTTTATCAAAATCTTCGATTTCTTTTTTTTGATTAAAATTGTTTAGATGATCCAAGCACTGTTGCAGATGTTGTCTGTGCCTCTCTCTTGTAATTAAAATATCATCACTTGTAATAAATTTATTTTTCAAATAATTTTTTATTTTTAAAATCAATTCTTCAATATTTTTATTTTCTTTTATTGAAATTAAAACATGATTTGTTTTTTTAATTTTTGGATCAAGATCTTTTTCCAAAAGATCAGACTTATTTATAATTAAAATTGCATTTTCACTTAAAAAATCCTTCAAAACGCCAGTAAAATCAGGGTTTTTTGCATCAATCACAACAAGCTTTAAATCTGCTTCTTCAGCTCTATTTAGAGATAATTTAATACCTTTTTTTTCTATCTCATTTTTAGAGTCTCTTATTCCAGCTGTATCAGAGATTATAACAGGATAACCATCTATATTAAGATGAGTTTCAATTACGTCTCTTGTCGTGCCAGCTATTTCTGAAACAATTGCAACATCGCGGTTAGATAAATGGTTAATTAAACTCGATTTTCCAGCGTTAGTTGGTCCAAGTATAGCAATCTTAAACCCCTCTCTAATTCTTTCTCCAACTTTTTGATCGTTTAATATTTTTTTAATTTTATTTATTACTTCGTCAGAACTATTTTTGATTTCATCTAAAATATTATTTGGTAAATCCTCATCTGGGAAATCAATTTTTGCTTCAACATGAGATAAAATTGTTAAAAGTTTTTCTCTAAGAAAATTAAATTCATCTGCTGATTTTCCATTCATAATTTTAATTGCTTGCTGTCTTTGAATTTCAGTTTCTGATGAAATTAAATCAGCTATGCTTTCGGCTTTGAGTAAATTTATTTTTCCATTTTGAAAAGCTAGCTTCGTAAATTCACCTGGTTCTGCTAATCTGCAATTTTCAATATCTGAAAGAGAAGTGTGAAGGGCATCCACAACAGCTTTACTCCCATGAACCTGTATCTCAGCCATATCCTCTCCTGTGTAGCTCTCGGGACCAGGAAACCAGAGAATTAATCCCTCATCAATCAGCTCAGAAGTGTTGATTTTGTTGATTTTTCTTAAAGTTGCCACTCGTGGCTCGGGTATCTCTTTACCCGTTAATAATTTAATAACATTAGAAGTGTCTCTCCCAGAAATTCTAATAACTGCGACACCTGAAATTCCTGGTCCTGACGAAAGTGCATAAATTGTCATCAATTTTTATTATAGCTATATATTATCTTTAATTATATAAATTTTTTATGATCATATGGTTGGCGTCCTATCCTAAAAGTGGAAATACTTATTTAAGAGCCTTCCTTTCAGCATATTATTTTTCTAAAAATGGTGAATTTGATTTTAGTCAAATTTCAAATATCGACCAATTTCCACATGAAAAGTTTTTTAAAGAAAAGGTTAATAGTATAGCTGAGGCGTCAAAACAGTGGGTGCCTATGCAGAAAGAAATCAATAAAGATAGAAGAATTAGATTTTTTAAAACGCATAGCTTTTTAGGAAATTATCAAGGTAATCAGTTTACAACACCTGAAACAACTCTTGGTGCAATTTATATAGTAAGAGATCCAAGAAATGTATTAACTTCACTCAAAAATCATTATTCTTTTGATGATGATGAGGCACTAAAAATGATTACAGATAAAACAAGAAGCTTAATGTCAAATAATGGTTCACACGCTTCTCTTACTTACATAAGTTCCTGGGCTGAAAATTATTTATCTTGGTTTAAGAATAATCAATTTAGAAGAATTTTTGTAAAATATGAGGACCTTGTAAACAACAAATATGAAACTTTTAGGGATATAATTGTTTTTACAAATACTCTCATGAATAATGTGGAGGGTGTAAATAAATCAAAGTTACAGAAAGCTATTGAGACTACAAATTTTAATGTCCTTAAAAAAAAAGAAATAAGTGAAACTTTTGACGGATCTGAGAGCAGCTTCAAAAATTGGAGAAATTTTCACTCGGAAAATAAAAATTTATTTTTTAATCTTGGCCCAGAAAATAATTGGAAAAAAATTTTAAAAACTGAAATTTCTAATAAAATTGTAAATAGTTTTGAAAAAGAAATGAAAAAAATAGGTTATTTATAAGTTTATTAAGACCAAAAAAATAATTAGATTTTTACAATGATTATATGGCTAGCATCATATCCTAAAAGTGGGAATACATGGGTAAGATCGTTTTTAAATAGTTTACTATTTTCAAAAAATAATAAGTTAAATCTAAATAATATCTTAATTGATCAATTTCCAAATAGGAGGCATTTCAAAGAACTAGTTAAAGATCTAGATAATTTTAATGAAATTGCTAAAAACTGGATAACAGCACAAGAGAAAATAAACATAGATCATAAAATTAAATTTTTTAAAACTCACAATATTTTGTGTACTATTGATGGAAATAATTTTACAAATACAAAAAATACTCTTGGAGTAATTCATATAGTGAGAGATCCAAGAAATGTAATTACATCAATAAAAAATCATTATTCAGAAAAAAATTATGATGAAGCTTTGAGTTTTTTGTTTGATGAACACAATTTTGTTGGAAGAGATTTAAAAGTTAAAAAAGATAAATATGATGAGAGTGATATATTAACTTTAATTGCATCCTGGCAAGTTCATTATAATTCATGGAAAGTATTTCCAAAAAACTATCATTTAATTAAATATGAAAATTTAATTAATAAACCTATGGATGAGTTTTTATTGCTCTCTAAATTTTTAACAAAAATTACCAATATCAATATAGATAAGGATAAAATTATAAAATCAGTACAAGAAAATGATTTTGAAAAATTAAAAACTGTAGAATTAAATGATGGTTTTAGAGAGGCTGTAAAAGACAAAAATACAAAAAATTTTGTTCCATTTTTTAATTTAGGAAAGAATAACAATTGGGAAAAATTATTAGAAGATGACATTATAAACAAAATAGAAAAAAAATTTTATAATGAAATGAAGGAACTAAATTATTTATGATTAAAAATGATATTAAAAAATCAGTTTTTATGAAAAATTTCAGTAATCAAATTCTCAAAATTTTTTGTAAATTTATCCGTATCAAACAAAGGGGATTTTAGTGCGTTATCTCTTAACTTCTCTCCATATTTTTCATTATGATTTTTATCAAATATTAACGACTTAGCCTTTTCAACATAATCATCATCATCAATTGCAATTAACTCATCCATATTTATATTTTTAACTATACTTTCACCACACCTCGAATTAAAATTAAATCCTTTCATAGTTAAAACTGGCAAACCCATTAAAATTGCTTCACAAGAGGTTGTCACACCAGGATAAGGAAAGGTATCAAGAGCTACATTTGCTTTATTGTATAATTTTAGATGATCTTCATTCTTTTTTTCTCGTTTTAAAAAAATAATTTGATCTTCTTTAACTCCTTGTTTAAGAAATTTTTGAAGAACATTTTCTTTTAAATCATCTCCACCTGTTAAAGAATCTTTTAATAAAATTCTAGAATTGGTTTCTTTTAAAATTCTCGACCAAACATTAATAGTTCTATCGGATATTTTTTGAAAATTATTAAATGAGCAGAAGGTTAAATTTGAGTTTTTTTCTTTTTGCTTATCTATTTCAGGAAGATTTTCTGGTTTGGAAAGTGCATTCCATATTTCAGGTAGGAAAATAATTTTTTCTCTATATAAATTTAACTCGTCCTCATACACTAAATTTTTATCCGATATTAAATAATCTGAATTTTTTATGCCTAGACTATTATTGTAACCTAACCAAACTACTTGTATTTTAGCACATCTTCTTGCAAAGACTTCAAGTCTATTTCCTTGGGTAAACCCACTTAAATCAATCAATATATCAAAATTTAATGATCTTAAAAATGTTGTAAGCTCATTGTCAGTATAGTGTTCAACATCATACCAATTATTTGACAATTCTTTCATAGTATCAGAAAATTTATCTTTCTCTGAAACTGCTAAATTACTGATCAAACTAACTTCAAATTTCGCTTTATCTATTTTGTTTAAAATATCTTTTAAAAAATGTGAGACAGAATGATTTTTAAAATCTGCTGATAAAAAACCTATTTTTATAAAATCATTTTTCTTACTGTTGAATTCATAATTATCATTTTCAATGTCTAATTTTTTTTCAAGCAGGTTTGCATAATTTAAACATTCCTCCAAATATTCTTTTTGCGAGACACCACTAGTATAGTTAAGTGAGGAAACAAATGGTAAACGGCCTTCGGTTTTATTTGGTTCTGATTTATAAAGCATTCTAAATAATTTTATTGATTCATTTCGATTTCCTAAATAAAAATGAATTCGCGCAAGACCTTCGACTAGTCTCATGTCATTAGGATTTTTTTCATAAGCTTTCAAAGTATGACTCTTAACACTTTTAAATACTTTGGTCTTAAAACTTACAGCTATCATATTATAAAGCGACTGAAGGTGGTTATTGCCTAAATTATAAACCTTTTCAAATAACGAAGATGAATATAATAAATCTTTTTCTTTTGCACTTTCCTGCAAATAAATTGCTGAAGCATAATAAAATATTATCACTGGATGTTGATCTTCAATATTACCAAGCATATCAGCTTCAAATTGAAGTCTTTGATACTGTTTTGTGTCTAAATAATTAAGAAATTTTTTGGATAGATCTTTATTAAGATCACTCATTATAATTACTCTATGCCGGTTTATTCATTGAATTGAAAAACTCAGCGTTATTTTTTGTATCTTTCAATTTTGAATTTATGAACTCAATTGCGTCCATGGTTCCCATTGGTGCAATTATTCTTCTTAATACATTCATTTTTTGTAAATCGTTTTTATCAAATAATAATTCTTCTCTTCTTGTACCTGATTTTGTTATATCAATTGCTGGATATATTCTTTTGTCTGCAATTTTTCTATCTAGTATTGTTTCACTATTACCTGTCCCTTTAAATTCTTCAAAAATTACTTCATCCATTCTACTTCCTGTATCAATTAAAGCTGTAGAAATAATAGTTAATGAACCACCTTCTTCAATGTTTCTTGCTGCACCAAAAAATCTCTTTGGTCTTTGAAGTGCATTTGCATCAACACCTCCTGTCAGAACTTTACCCGAACTCGGAATAACTGCATTATATGCTCTTCCTAATCTTGTAATAGAATCTAATAAAATTATAACATCTTTTTTATGTTCAGTTAATCTTTTGGCTTTTTCAATAACCATTTCAGCTACTGCTACGTGTCTTTGAGCTGGTTCATCAAAAGTGGAACTAATAACTTCTCCTTTTACAGTTCTTTGCATGTCTGTTACTTCTTCTGGACGTTCATCAATTAATAGAACCATTAAATAACATTCTGGATAATTTTTAGCTATTGAGTTTGCAATACTTTGTAAAATCATTGTCTTTCCAGCTTTTGGAGGAGAAATAATTATAGATCTTTGTCCTTTACCGATTGGACTAACCAGATCAATAAGTCTTGGGGTTAAATCTTGTTTTTTTTCAACTTTTGTAGTTTCAACTTCCATCACCAGCTGTTTATCTGGATATAACGGAGTTAAGTTATCAAATGCAATTTTATGTCTTGCTTTCTCTGGTTCCTCAAAATTTATCTTACTAACTTGTAGTAAAGCAAAATATCTTTCACCCTCTTTAGGGGCTCTTACTGGACCTTCAACAGTATCCCCAGTTCTCAAACCAAATTTTCTAATTTGACTTGGACTCACATATATATCATCTGGTCCTGGAAGGTAATTTGACTCCATTGCTCTTAGAAAACCAAAACCGTCTTGTAATAACTGTAAAACACCTACACCAGTAATTTCCTCTTTTTCAGCAACTTTTTTAAGGATTGCAAAAAGTATTTCTTGTTTTCTTAATGTACTAGCATTCTCTATACCAAGTTCTTCTGCCTGTGTAATAAGCTGTTCTGATGATTTAAGTTTTAGTTCTTGAATATTCATGATTAATTTTTTGATAAGGACTTATCAGATGAGAATAATATATATACTACCATTCTAAATTCAACCCTAGATTGGCTTAAAAATAGCTAAAAATACAACTATAATTAAGATAACTGTTGGTATTTCATTAATAATTCTAAAAAATTTTGCAGATCTTGTGTTTGTGGAATTTTTTAGCGCAACAAGACATTTTCCTAAATAGTCATTATATCCTGATAACAATATCACTAAGACGATCTTTATTTGGAACCATAATTGAGAGAAAATGTCTATTCCATTAAGATAAATTAATACTAATCCAAAAACCCAAGTAAAAATCATTGCAGGTCTCATAATGTAAAAAAATAATCTTTTTTCCATCACCTCAAATATATCTGTTGCCTCTTTTTTTTCTATATTTTCAGTATGATAAACAAAAATTCTAGGAAGATATAAAAGACCCGCCATCCAAGAAACAACAGCAATTAAATGTAAAGATTTGAATAATAAATACCAATTCATATATCAGATATTTCTTTCAATTAAGGACTTTAGTAAAATGATATGATCATTATTATCATTTAAACAGGGAACCATATCAAAGTTTTCTCCTCCTGAGTTTAAGAAACTTTCTTTAGCTTGAATTTTAATTTCCTCTAAAGTCTCTACACAATCGGATGCAAAACCTGGACAAATCGTAAGAACATTTTTGACACCCTCTTTGGGTAAGCTTTCTAAAGTTTTGTCAGTATAAGGTTGAAGCCATTCTTGTGGACCAAATCTTGATTGAAATGTAGTTTTAATTTTAATCGAACTAAATTTTTCTGAAATAAGTCTAGTCGTTTTATGACAATAACAATGGTAAGGATCACCTTTGTCGAAATATTTTTTTGGTATCCCATGATAAGAAGCTATAATTAGATCTGGTTTCCAATTAATTTCATTTATTTTTTTATTAATGGAATTAACAAGTGCATCGATGTAGAGCATATCAGATTCATAATGGGGAATTATTTTTAATGAAGGTTGCCACCTCATTTTCATTAAAGTTCTATAGACCTCGTCACAAACAGTCGCTGTTGTAGCTGCAGCATATTGAGGATAAAGGGGAAGTATCACCAGATTCTCACAGCCCATATTATGCAATTTATTTATTTTGCTCTCAATACTGGGGTTCCCGTATCTCATAGCAAAATCTATAATAATGTTTTCTTTTGATATTGAATTTGAAATTTTCTCACTTTGCTTTTTTGTATAATAAAGAAGTGGCGATATATTTTCATTCTTCATCCAAATTTCTTTATAGGCCTTAGCAGTTTTAGAGGGCCTAAAATTTAAAATAAACAGATTCAAAATTATTTGCCAAATTATCGGATTTACTTCAATTACTCTTCTGTCAGAAAGAAACTCTTTTAAATATTTTCTTATATCAAACCAACTTGTGGAATCGGGTGTACCTAAATTAACTAGAAGCACTCCTGTTTTGCCATATTTTATAAGTGGGTGATTTTTTTCAATCATTTAAAATTTTTTACAATTTTAATTAAGTTTTCAACCATTTCAGGGTTTGTTTCAGGAAGAATACCATGGCCAAGATTAAATATATATGGATGATCTCGAAAAATTTCTAAATACTTAGAAGCTTCTTTTTTTAATGTATCTTTATCTGTTAGTAAAATTTTTGGATCTAAACCTCCTTGTATAGGTATACTTATATCCTTAAGTATTATTTTTGGATCAATATTATAATCAATACTTACAGCATCCGGTTTCACGATATCACAAAATTCTTTATAATTTTTTATTTCTCTAGGAAAGCATATTACTGGTACATTTAAAGATTTTACATAATTTACTAAGTTTAGAGTTGGAGAATAAACATAGTTAGGTAAGTCTTTTTCTTCTAACAAACCTGCCCAACTATCAAAAATTTGAATTATGTCTGCACCATTATCAATTTGATTTTTTATATGTATCTTTAAGAATTTTTCAATAATTAATAAAATTCTATTTATTAAAAATTCATCTTCAAAAAAATCTTTTTTTAAATTTTTTTTAGGTGACTTTTGATTAATCATATAAACTAATAATGTCCACGGAGCTCCAACAAATCCAATAGTATTTTTATTATTTAAACTAGAGTTCGAACTAACTTTTCTTATTGCTTTGTACACACGATGTATTTTTTCTACAAAATCAATTTCATCAATTTTAGCGATTTCTTTTAAATTTATCTCTCCCAACTTTGGACCAAAATTTTTTTCAAATTCTACTTTTTGACCTATTCCATATGGAAGCATTAAAATATCTGAAAATATTATTGCAGCGTCCAGATCAAATCTCTTTAAGGGCTGTAAAGTTATCTCTGAAGACAAATTTTCATTTAAACAAAGATTAATAAAATTAGGATTTTCTTTTCTAAT
>CACJYB010000010.1 GCA_902597515.1 uncultured Pelagibacteraceae bacterium | reverse complement strand
TTGAAAGGCTAGCTTCTGCAAAATTCGTTCCTTGGAATAAAGCCATAACACGATCACAAACTGTAAAAATATCGTCCATTCTATGACTTATTACAATCACTCCAACACCTGTTTTTTTTAAACTATTAATAAGATCTAAAACTTTTCCTACTTCTTTTATTGCTAATGCTGCAGTCGGTTCATCCATAATTACCACTTTAGCATTAAAGGCTGTTGATCTTGCGATCGCCACAGCTTGTCTTTGACCACCTGAAAGTTCCTCTACTTTTTGATCGGCACTTTTTACATTTATTTTTAACTTATCTAAATGAGCATTTGTTAACTCTTTAATTTTATTAAAATCTAATAGTTTTAAAAATCCTAAATTTTTTGTTGGCTCTCTTCCTAAAAAAATATTTTCACCAATAGGTAAATTACCTGCTAAAGCAAGATCTTGATAAACCATTTCTAAACCTAAATTTTGAGAGTCTCTTGGACTTTCTAATATTTCTTCTTTGCCTTGGAAAAATAAAGAACCTGCGCTTGGTTTATAAAGTCCCGACAAAACTTTCATTAAAGTTGATTTTCCTGCTCCGTTATCTCCAACTACACCCAAACATTCTCCAGCATGAACTTTTAAGTTAACATTTTCTAATGCAGTAATAGTTCCAAAGTATTTTGTTATTCCTTTAGCTTCTAAGAGTGGATTGCTAGTTGACGACATAATTTATAAAATTATTAAAATATCAATTAATTGCAACTGGTTTTGAGGCTAATAACCCCACTGTTTTCAATTGAGCTTGTTTGCAAAATTTTGGTTTTAAATTTTTTGAAATTAGATGCATGTCCTTTAAAACTATATCCCCCATACTATAAAAGGCCTCTGTTAAAGCTCCTGCTCTGTGCGCAGAAAACAAAATATTTTTAACTTTCCTAATTGGGTCATTTTTTCTCACTGGTTCTTCAGGAAATACATCAGTAGCTACATATATATCTCCTTTTTTAACTCTCGTGATCAAGTCCTTAAAATTTACAACTGCTGCTCGACTCATCAATATCAATAATGAGTTTGTTTTCATTTTATTGATTAAACTTTTATTTACTAAATTTTTGTTTTTGGTTGTTACTGCTGCTAATACATAAATAATTTCGCATGTATTAAACATTTTATTTAAGCTAACTGGATTAAATCCAAAGCTTTTGATTTTATCATTTGATAACCAAGGGTCATAAACACTTATATCTTTAGTAAATGGTAGCAACATTGGGTATAAAGATTTTGCTAAATCACCAAATCCTAATAATCCAATTTTTTTTCCAGATAAAAGTGATGCTTTTAAGTTACTTTCTAATCCATATTTTTCTTTACCTTTTACAAAATCAAAATGAGCATTGTGAATATTCCTTAATAAAGAAAGTGTCATTCCTAATGCAATTTCAGCGACAGGCTTTGAAAATACTGGAGAAGTTGCGATAACATGTATTCCCTTTTTAGCACAATAAACATAATCAACGTTATTCATAAAATTACTTTCAACATTAATTATTGCTTTTAATTTTTTTGCTTTTGACAAAATTTTTTTATCTAAATCTGGTTGACCCATAATAAAAGTAACATTATCAATAAATTTTTCATAAAATTGTCTTTTGTTTTTGTTAGGTGCAATTAAAACCTTATATTTTGATTTTAATTCTTTTAATTTTTTTTTAGTAAAAATAAGATCTAATGTTCTTGGGAAAGGATCAGATATAACAATTGGTTTTTTCATTAATTGTATAACAAACTTATTAATTCATAATTTTTTTAATTTCTTCTAACGTAAATGGTTTTGGTTTCTTGCATGTTGTTTTTATTTCTTGTGGGATACCAGTTTGTGAAGCTCTCATAGTAGAATCAATTATATCTAAAACATGAAGAGATAGCTCCCCATTACATCTGTGCTCTAAATTATTTTCAATTGCATAAGCCATTTCTGATAAACCAGCACCTCTATAATTTGCGTTAGTAGGTGACTCATTTGCCCTAGAGCTTTGACTCTTTATATTAATCTTTCCTAGAGGCATCATATCAGTTTTATGTTCTCCCCAATTACCACCAGCAGTCACTGAAACAAAAGCTGATCCACCAAACATATTTGGATCTGGAACAATTATTGACCCTTTGTTTCCATAAAGTTCAATATGATTTCTTTGATGAGCCACAACATCAAAAGATAAAGTTATTTGAATGATGCAATCATTTTCAAATTGTATAGTTGCTAAGTAAGTTGTTGGTGTTTCAACTTTAAATTTTTGACCTTTTTTTGGACCAATTCCAATTTCTCTTTCTTCAAAAACTTTTGTACACCTTCCTTGAACCTGTTTTGCCGGACCAATTAAATTTACTAGTGCTGTCAAATAGTATGGCCCCATATCAATAACTGGTCCACCTTCATTTTCAGCAAACCAAGACTCTGGATTTGGATGATAAGATTGTACACCTGGAAAAGCAAATATAGCATTACCTAATTTAATTTCCCCAATGACACCATTATCAATTAGCTCTCTAGTTTTTTGAATTCCGCCACCTAAAAAGGTATCTGGCGCGTTTCCTATGTAAAGATTTTTTTTATTAGCAAGTTCAACTAATTTTTTTCCATCTTCAAAATTAACTGCTAATGGTTTTTCAGCATAAGAATGTTTTCCATTTTCAAGAGCCAATTTAGAAACTTGATAATGTGCACCTGGTATTGTTAAATTTAAGATTATTTCAATTTCTTTATCTTTTAAAAGCTCATCAACCGTTACAGCCTCAATGTTGTAGTGAATTGCACATTTTTTAGCAGCATCCATGTTTATATCTGCACATTTGACTATTCTTATATTATTAAAGTACTCCTGGGCTCTAAAATAGGTTTCAGAAATATGACCACAGCCAATTAGACCGACTTTAAAAATTTTACTCATAAAGGTTTATACACCTTGTCTTTGTTTGCCTTTTCCTTCTTTATAAAGTTTTAAAGCCTCTTCATTTTCTTTAGTTTTAGGAATTTCAAGTGTTGGGCTGTCCCAAAAAGCAGAACCCTCAACCCACTTATAAGCATGAGTTTTTATTGAAATAACGTATGTTACATCAGATGCTTTTGCTCTCTTAAATGCAGCTTCAAGATCTGAAATTGAATTAACATGTTCAGATTTAGCCCCCATACTTTCTGCATGTTTTGCAAAATCAACATCAACTAATCCTGGAGTATTAGAGCTCTTTAATAAGTTATTATATTCTTTACCACCTTTAAATAGTTGAAGTCGATTGATAACTGCAAACCCGCCATTATCACAAACTATAATTATTAATTTGTTTTTTGTAATAACTGATGAATAAATATCTGTATTATTTAGAAGATAAGAACCATCTCCTACAAAAGAAATTACTTCTTTATCAGGATTAGCCATTTTTATTCCAAGTGCTCCTGAAATTTCATAACTCATACAACTAAAACCCCACTCTGTTTCATGAGTATTTAATT
This sequence comes from uncultured Pelagibacteraceae bacterium, assembly GCA_902597515.1. Classification (GTDB taxonomy): domain Bacteria; phylum Pseudomonadota; class Alphaproteobacteria; order Pelagibacterales; family Pelagibacteraceae; genus Pelagibacter. The sequence goes on along the minus strand of CACJYB010000010.1, from coordinate 25,006 downwards.
CTCTAGGTCTCCAAACTTGAACAACTTCACCAACCAAACCTCCTGCTGCTGTAACAGCTATATCTGTTGGGTCAGAGTTTCTATAAATTGCACCAATTACCTGAACATAGCTTGGAACTTCTTGATTTGTTGGCGCACTCTCTTTATCTATATGTTCATTCCAAGATTTGAGTTCAGTTTGAGATTTTTTATTCCATTCTTCTCCAGCTTTCCAATTACCTAATGCTTGTGAAAGCTCTGTTAATGAAACTTTAGCATCTCCAATGACAGCTTGAGCTAAATGTTTATTAGCATCAAATCTTGATACATTTATTGAAACTAGTTTAAAATCTTTGTTTTCAAAATTTGCCCATGATCCAGTTGTAAAATCTGCAAGTTTAGTTCCAACTGCAATTGCTAAATCTGTTTCTTTTGCTAATGTATTTGTATTTTTTCCACCTAAACCGCCAATCTGGCCTGCAAAATGAGAATGATCTCTTTTCATTGTAGAATATCCCATTACAGTTTGAGTGACTGGTATATTATGTTTAATCGCAAATTGACTTAACTCATCCATTGCATCTGAGTAAAAAACTCCACCACCAGAAATTATAATTGGATTTTTTGATGACTTAATTTTTTCTGCTGCCTCTTTGATTTGAAATTCATCTGGTCTTGGTCTTCTGATCGCGTGGACTCTTTCCTTAAAAAATTCTTCAGGATAATCAAAAGTTTGACCTTGTATATCTTGACTTAAAGCGATACATGCAGGACCACAATCTGCAGGATCTAACATTGTTTGAACAGCTGCCGGGAATGATTGAATAATCTGCTCTGGTCTTGTTATTCTATCAAAATATCTTGTAACTGGTTTAAATGCATCATTAGCTGTAATTCCAGGGTTATTAAAATGCTCAACTTGTTGCAATACTGGGTCCGGCATTCTATTTGCATAAGTGTCTCCAGGTAAAAATAAAATTGGTAATCTGTTACTCATAGCAACTGCAGCAGCTGTAACCATATTTGTTGCTCCAGGTCCAACAGAGGATGTTGCTACAAAAATTTGTTGTCTTCTTTTTGCTCTAGCATAGCCAATTCCTGTTAGAGCCATATTTTGTTCATGGTGCCCTCTATATGTTGGAAGTTCTTTTTGATTTTCCTCTAGTGCTTGACCTAGACATGCTACATTTCCATGTCCAAAAATTCCAAAGACACCTGGAAATAAAGGTTCTTTTTTGCCGTTAATTAATATTTTCTGAGCAATTAAATATTTAACTATCGCATGCGCACATGTGAGGGTAATTTTTTTCATAAATATGTTTATCTTTTAATATGTATAGTGTTTATATATAATTCTATTTATAAATTAAAAAACCTAATTAAGTAAACTTAAAAATAAATTCTATGTACGAAAAATTTGGACAATTCATTGACGGTAAATGGCAACAAGCTGAAAAAAAAGAAACTTACGACGTAATCAACCCTGCAACAGAAGAAGTAATTGGAAAAGCATCAAAAGCTTCATCTATTGAAGTGCAAAAAGCATTAAAGTCTGCAGAAAAAGGTTTGGAAGTTTGGAAAAACACTGCACCATGGCAAAGAGCTTACGTGCTTAGAAAAATTGCAGACATGATGAGAGAAAAAAAAGATGTTATAGCAAAATGGTTAACTCTTGAAGTTGGAAAGCCTCTTGCAGAAGCAGTTGGTGAAGTTGGTGGTGGAGCTGATATTTTTGAGTGGAATGCTGAAGAAACAAAAAGAATTTATGGTCAAACACAACAAAGTAGATTTCCAGATACTAGAGTCCATGTTTATTATCAACCCGTAGGAGTTGTTGCAGCTTTAGTTCCTTGGAATTTCCCAATAGTTTTAGCATCTAGAAAAATTTCTACTGCCCTAGCTGCAGGATGTTCTGTAATTTGTAAGCCAGACGTAATTACCCCTGGTGCTGTAATGGAATTAGTAAACATTTGCAAAGAAGCTGGAGTACCTGATGGTGTTGTTAGTCTTTTGTCAGGCGATCCTGCTGAAATATCAAATGAATTAATGGAATCGGATATAATTAAAAAAGTTTCAGTTACTGGATCGACTAGAGTTGGTAAAATTATTTTAAAAAAAGCAGCTGATAAAGTTCAAAGAGTTACTATGGAGCTAAGCGGACACTCACCTTTTATTGTATGTGAAGATGTAGATATGAACAAAGTAGCTGATATAGCAATAACTGGTAAATTTAGAAATAACGGGCAGGTCTGTATTTCACCTAATAGATTTTATATCCAAGAAAATAGAAAAGAGGATTTTGTTAATGCCTTTATTGAAAGGGCAAAAAAATTAAAAATTGGAAACGGCATGGACGAAGGTGTAGATCTTGGACCTTTAACTACCGCTAAAAGATTGGAAGAAATAGAAAAACTAGTTGAAACAACTAAAAAAGAAGGAGCAAAAGTATTAATGGGTGGACAAAGACCTTCTGGTTTCAACAAGGGATACTATTATGAACCAACAGTCTTTGATGATGTTAAAGATAATTTTACAATCATGAAAGAAGAGCCTTTTGGTCCACTAGTGCCAATTTTAACTTTTAAAACTTTTGATGAAGTAATTGAAAGAGCAAATGATAATGACTTAGGATTATGTAGTTATTTATACACTAACTCTATGGATAAAGCTCACATTGGATCTGAAAAATTAGAGTCTGGTTGTGTTGCAGTCAATACTGGAGTTGTTGCTATTGCTGAGGCACCTTTTGGAGGAATAAAACAAACTGGTTATGGTCGTGAAGGTGGTTCAGGAGCGATTAAAGATTATCTAAATGTGAAATACACTCACATGGGATTAAAAATCTAGAAAATGAGAAAAAATAAAATCAAACAAATGATGAAGGAAGGCAAACCTGTTATTAACGGCTGGTGTGCGATACCAAGTACAGCCTCTGTCGAAGCAATGGCTCATCAAGGTTGGGATTCTTTAACTATTGATATGCAGCATGGTTTAGTTGACTACAGTAATGCGCTTCCTATGCTTCAGACAATATCAACAACAGATGTTACTCCTTTAGCAAGAGTCAATTGGAATGAACCAGGTCAAATAATGAAAATTTTAGATGCTGGATGTTATGGAATTGTTTGTCCGATGGTAAGTAATAAAAAAGAGGCAGAGAATTTTGTTCAAGCGTGCATGTATCCACCTGATGGTTACAGAAGTTTTGGTCCTATTAGAGGTTTAATTTATGGTGGAGCTGATTATGCAGATCACGCTAATGAAGAAATACTAAAATTAGCAATGATAGAAACAAAAGAATCTTTAGAAAATCTTGATGAGATAATGTCTACACCAGGTGTCGATGGTATTTATATTGGGCCAGCAGATTTAAGTTTAGCAATAGGTGAAAAGCCTGGTTTTGATAGGTCAGAGACTACAAAAGCTTATTCTGAAATTTTAAGAATTCTAGAACACGCAAAAAAAAATAATATTTTCGCAGGAATTCATAACGGTACTACAGAATATGCTACTAAGATGATCGAGAAAGGTTTTGATTTTGTAACTATAGCATCTGATTTAAGAGCTTTAAGTGCTGGAGCTAAAGCCACAGTAGATAAAATGAAGGGTTCTTTATCAAAAAAAGACGACAACTCTACTTACTAATCAAGTTGTTCTAAAAATTCCTCAAATTGTTTTTTTTCTAAATTAGAAGATTGTTTTTTTCCTGGAAATTTTCCATTTATTGAATCTTTTTTAAAAGCCTTCAAAGCCTTTACTCTTTCTAGTTTAATTTCATTTCTAAGTCTCAGTAAATTTCCATATGCTTTTGAATGTCTTGGGGGATTTTCTGTATCACCACAGATATCTTCCATAAATAAATACATTACATCAGCGTTTTTACCTGAGCCTAATGAAACAGTAACTATATCTGTACGTTTTGAAATTTCACCCATTACGTTTTCAGGTATTACTTCACACTCAGCCGAAAAAGCACCTGCATCTTCTAATCTTTTAAACTTTTGAAAAAGTTCGTAAGCTTCATCAGCAGTTTTACCTACTGCTCTCAAGCCACCAATCCAAGTGGATTTTCTTGGAACTAAACCTAAATGCCCCATTACTGGAACATCTTCCTTAGCCAACATTTCAACTATGTCCATACTTCTTGGCGTCATAACTGCATCAGCACCATTCTCTAATGCTTTAAAAGCTCCACGCATAATATCTTCTGCAGTTACAAACTCATTCAACACCAAAGCAGCTGTTAAAAATAAATTTTTTGAACCTTCTCTTACAGGAATTACATTTTTTGCATTTGAGATAATCATGTCAAAGCCTGCCTTTTCAGCTGCATCGGCTTCTTCAACATTATTCGCTGTAACTTGTGTAAATTTTCTTTTTCCTTTTGCTGCTTTTAAATCCCCAACAGTCAAAGTTCTTTTTGCTGGTTTTGCAGCCCACGTATAAATATTCTTCATTTAACCCCTTTATAAAGAATATCTCTCCTATCAATAAATTCCTCAAAAGTTTTAATGGTAATTACTGAAGGTAAAATAAATATAGATCTTTTGTCTCTCTCGTTTCTTATAATTCTAAAATAACCTTTTTTAATTGCTGTATCGATATAAACGTTTGAGGTCAAATATGATTTCTCGATTACTTTAAGTAATTGATTTTTAGTAATTGATTTATTTTTATAATAAGCAAGCATAACCATATGTAACATTATCCAATGTTGTGGGGTTAAGGAAAACCAATTCAATAATTCATTAGCTAATCTTCCTTCAAAATCTCCAAGTGATATTTCTGCTAATTGAATTCTTTTTTGAGTAAGTTTTGGAATTTTTTTTTGTTCTTCAAAGTGCTTAGGATACTTGAACTGTCTTTTCATTTAAATAAATTTAAACTCATTGAGTTTTCTATTCAATACTATTTTTACTTAATAGTTCTTTATAAATGTTATTAACTCTATGTACTTCTGTTGCGGTATTAAAATAACCTTCATATTCTATTTCTTCGGGTGTGACGTCAAAATGATAATGTCCTGCATCTCTTTCATGTTCGTAAGAATGAAAATGAGTATGCTCACCAGACTCTCTTAGATTTAATTCTCCTCCAGTAGGATCACCAGTCCAAAGAATAGAATAACATTGTAATTTTGGTCCAACCGGTTCATAAAATTGAAGAAAATCTTTTACACATTTCATTTGTTTTGGATCGTAATACTCGTGTTTAATATCTTTATAATCAGGTTGAACATGTGATCTTATTTTTCCATTTAATACTCTAAATACGCCAGCAAGAGACAAATGTTCATTATCTTTAATTTTTAAATTTTTTGATAAAGACGACCTCATTGCTTGAGGCAAAGAACCTTGTTCTCCATTTCTACCTTTGATTTTTATTTTAATAACTTTTCCCTGTTTACCGTCTGTATAATAAATGTTTCCAAGTCCACCATGTTTTTTTGCTGAATAATTTTCAACAATACATTTTTTATCTGGACTTACTCTTGCTATTATTGATTTAGACTCATCAGTTATTAAGTTTTCATTAATAACTAATTCTCCACAATGACCATTTAAACATGACATTGCACCTGATCCAGCTCCTAAAGCATAAGATTTTTCAGAATCAATCATTTTAGATATTTCTTCATAGTCAAATTCTGCACCAATAAATTTTGGATCATGCATATAAGGCTCTCCACCAACATCTATTATTTTTTGATTTCCACTTATTCCTTCTGATGGACAATCCCAATCTCTTAAATTTGGGCAATCTACCACTTCTACCTCTACGTTTTTGAAATTTTCAGACAATCCTTTTCTTAACGCATCTGAAATATCTTCTAATGGATAATCTTTAAAAGTTCCTTTTTCTATTTTTAATTGCATGACGATAATAAGCTATAATTTATTTTGCATATTGTCTATAGATAATATATATAATTTCTATACATAAATAATTTTAAATAAGGTAACGATGATTAACAAAAATTTGAAAGTAGCTGTGCTTGGTGCAGGAGCTATGGGTTGCTTGTTTGGCGGTTTGCTTGCAGAAAAAGGTTTAAATGTAATTTTAATTGATGTTTGGAAGGAGCATGTTGATGCAATTAATAAAGATGGTTTAAAGATGGATGGACATGGCGGAGATCGAGTAATAAAAGTTAAAGCTACTTCAGATCCATCCTCGTTAGATAAAGTAGATGCAGTAATAGTCATGTGTAAAGCTACAGCTTTAGAGCCAGCATTAAACAGTATTAAAAATATCATAGGAGATAAAACAGTATTTATGTCTTTTCAAAATGGTATTGGTCATGAAGCAATTATTCAAGGTATTGTTGGTAATGAAAAAGTAATTGGTGGGACAACTACTCAAGCTTCAAATATTTTAGGACCAGGTCATATAATGAATCATGGTTCGTTACCATCTTGGATTGGTGAGTACGAAGGAGGAATTACTGATCGAATTAAAGAAATAGCAGATACTTTTACAGCACATAATCTTGAAATGATTGCTGCGGAAGATGTAAAAAAAAGAAAATGGATGAAGCTTTTTGCTTTAACAGCAATTGGACCATTATCTGCAATTTTTGATCTTCATCATACAGATTTATATATAAATAATAAAGCAAACGAAGTATCTCGAGGTTTGGGTAAGGAAATAATTTTAGAAACTAGAGACGTTGCACTTGCTGATGGTGTAAATGTTTCTGAAGATGAATGTCTATTCATGTTCAATAAAATTGTAGATTCTATGCAAACTAACAAATCTTCAATGGCCTTTGATGTCCAATATAAGAGAAAAACTGAAATTGATTTTATTAGTGGTGCTGTTTCAAAAATAGGCAAAAAACATGGTGTTAAGACACCATTAAACGACCTTATGTATAAAATGATTAAAGTGAAAGAAGGTATGTACAGCTAAATGCTTAGTACAAATAAATTAAAAAAAATCAAAAGTAACTTTCCAGTTTTAGTTGGTGACAATGTTGTTTCTAAAAGTATCTGTAATTTATTAATTAAAGAAATCAGTAACTCTAAATCATTTGATGATATGATTATGGGTGGTAGAAGCAGAATAAATAAAGGTTCGAAAAATTTTAATTCATATATCAAAAACTCAGTTAACTCTGCAAAACTTTTTAAGCTTTTTAATAGCAAGACTTTTTATAAAAAAATTGAAAGTATTTTTATTAAAAATTTTAAAGATAGATCTTGGGTTAATTTACATAAACCAAAATTCTTTAATCCTAAAAAGTTCACTATTAAAAAAAAATTAAATTCTAATGAATTAAAAAAAATGTTGGGTAATAATTATACTAATCCTAAAGTAAATTTAGATATAGATTTTTCAGTATCAAAAGGAGGATATAGATTAAGACCTCATAGGGATGATATAACTAGGTTATATAATTTTTTAATTTATCTAACTGACATACCAAAAAAGAATGGCGGCTCTCTAACTATCTATAGGAAAAAAGCTAAAAAAAATTTAAGAAAGAGTTTTAGAAGATTTCCAAAAATAAATGAGCTAGAAATAGTTAAGTCTTTTACGCCCAAAAAAGGAACTGTTGTTTTTTTTCAATCTACTCCAAATTCCTATCATGGAGTAAAACGCTTTATAGAGAAAAATTGTCCAAAACGTTTTTTTATTTATGGAAGTTATGCTTTAAACAAACCAGTTATATGGAATTATAAAGGAATCTCGTATTATCCTCATATAGTTAGCAACAAAAAAAGAATGTTGACCTCTTTTCATGACGCGAACTATTTAACCACAGCACCAAACCATTGAAATTATTTCAATGATAAAATAAATTTTAACAATGACAAATACTCTTCAAAAAAAATTATATGAGAATGGGTACTTAATTGTCAAAAATATACTTAACTATAGAAGAGACTTAAAACCAGTTCTTAATGATATGGAATTTGTCATGGATTGTCTCATTCAAAAGTATGCAAAAAAAACTGAGGTTAAAAAAGTTCTTAATTTAAATTTTAAACGAAAATATTCATATATATCAAAACTTAATATTTATGATCTAGATCAATATTTTAATACAAGATTACCTAGAGACCATGTTAAAAGAGATAGTGATTATTTCGCTACTCAATCATTATGGAATTTAATTACAAATAAAAGAATTTTAGATGTAGTAGAAAAAATTTTAGGTAAAGAAATAATGTCTAACCCTGTTCAAAATACTAGAATCAAACAACCTGAAAACAAATTACCAAAAGGATCAATTCATGACGGCTTAAGTGGTAGAACACCATGGCATCAAGACGCTGCCGTTTTAAATTCTAAAGGACAAAAATTAACTGACATGGTTACAGTGTGGATTCCTTTCACCAAAACTACTAAAAAGAATGGATGTATGATTACAGTAAAAAAAATTAATAAAATGGGATTATTAAACCACGTGTCAGGATATAGAGGACAGGTAGAATTAAAAAATAGTGAATTACTTGATGATATGGAGCACATTTATTTAGAAGCAAATGTGGGTGATATAATATTATTGCACAAACATTCTATCCACTGCTCATTACCAAATAGATCAAATGATTTTAGAATTAGTGCTGATTTAAGATACAATGTTGCAGGACAACCATCAGGTAGGGAGCCGCTTCCAAACTTTTATGTTAGAAGTAAAAATAAAAATAATCTTAAAGTTCAAAATTTTAAACAATGGTTGTCTCTTTGGGAGAACGCTAAAGAAAGACGTATCGGAAAACATGCATTTAAGTATCCTCTACCAACGTATAAGAATAATAAAAAAGACTTATCTAATTTAGTTTAATATTAAAAAAATTAATGACTAAAATTTTAATTACAGAATTCATCAACCAAAATAGTTTAGAAAATTTAAATAAAAAATTTGATGTTATGTATGATGAAAAATTATGTGAAAATGAAAAACAACTAATTACAATGGTTAAAGATTATGATGGTTTAATTGTTAGAAATAAAACTCAGGTGAATTCAAATATTTTAAAAAATGCATTAAAATTAAAATTTATTGGAAGGCTGGGTGTTGGTTTAGACAATATTGATACAGATTATTGTAAAAATAAAAATATTCATGTTCAACCAGCTACAGGAATGAATGCAGACTCTGTTGCTGAATATGTTGTTTCTTCATCAATGTCTCTTATTAAAAAAATTCCAATGTTTCATAACGGAACTATCAAAGGTGAATGGCCAAGAACAACCATTAAATCTATAGAAATAAACCAAAAGTATTTAGGAATAATAGGATTTGGCACAATTGGAAAAAAGGTTGCTGAGTATTCTTCAAAAAATGGTTTAAAGATTTTAGCTTACGATCCTTATGTTAAGGAAATAAATAATAAAGAAATTGATGCTAAATTATCAAGTTTAAAGGAGATATATGAAAAATCAGATATCATTTCCATACACCTACCTTTAACAGATGAAACCAAAAATGTGATAAATAAATCGTCATTTTCTCAAATGAAAAATAAACCGATTATAATAAATACTTCTAGAGGAAGCATAATAAATGAAAGTGATTTAATTGAAGCTTACAATAACAATAATATTTCTGGCTTTGCTCTAGACGTGTTTGAAAAAGAACCAATAGAGAGTGAATTTTATAACAAAATAAAACCAGGTATGAATTGTATATTAACACCCCATATTTCTGGTGTAACAAATGAGTCAAACATTAGAGTCAGTGACTTTATAGTTAAAAAAATTACAGATTTTTTTAACTAAATATTTCTTCTAGATTTATTACTCGACCTTGTTTTATTGACTGCTCTGCAGCCTCTCCCACAGCAACAGCAATTAAACCATCATCTAATGAAACCTCTGGATCTGAATTATTTTCAATAGCTTTCAAAAAAGCTAAGTGTTCGTAGTAAGTAGATCCATGATGGTGGCCGGCCTCAAGAATTTTTTTATCTACTTCAATATTTTCAACATGTGTTTTGCCATCTCTCATCCCAATTCTTATATTTGATGAGGTTTTACCTGAGTCATCGGAGGGCACAGAAGTTTCAATTTTTCCTTTATTTCCAGTGGCTACGAGCTCTTCTTGCATGTCAGAATTTTCTGCAAACATACAAAGCTCAAGCAAACTTCTTGCTCCATTTTCAAAGTTTACAATCACATAGGCATTATCAATGATGTCTGGCTTTTTTCCATTATACACTTCATCTAAATGGTTAACGTCTTGACCGCCACTTGCATAAACACTTAGTGGCTTACTTTGGATAATCAATCTCATTAAATCAAAGAAATGGCAGCATTTTTCAACAAGTGTACCACCAGTATTTTTCTCAAAACGATTCCAATCATTTACTTTTTTTAAAAAAGGAAATCTATGTTCCCTTATGGTTAAAGTTTTTAAATTACCAATTTTGTTATTATGAATTTCATTAATAAATTTTGAAACTGGCGGCATATATCTATACTCCATTGCAGTCCAAAATACTGAAGGATAATCTTTTGTCAGTTTTTTTATTTCTAAGCAATCTTTTGTATTAGCACATAATGGTTTTTCTACTAATATGTGTTTTTTAGTTTTGATTACATCTTTCAAGATTTCTATATGAGTAAAGTTAGGAGATGAAATTAAGTAAACATCAACAATATTTTTTTCAATCATTTCTAAATGATTTTTAAAGCAAAAAACTTTTGTTTTTAGAATTTTTTTACACTGATTTAATGAATCTTCATGAGGATCAGCAAGTGCAACTACTTCAGCATTATCAATTAATGATATATTTAAAATATGTTCTCGAGCCATTGTCCCTGTTCCAATAATTCCATATTTTATTTTTTTCATATTCTGTTTGTATCAGTTTAATTTAAAAACTTAATCAATACTTAGCCCACTTGGCACTTTATCTGGTTTACCTAGCGGTCTCTGATTTCCACTTCTGCCAGTTAAAGATTTGAGGAAAGAAACAAGTTGATCAATTTCTTTATCATTCAATTCTATAGGCTGTATATCAATACTTGATAGAATTCTGTCTTGTTCCCTTTTGTCTGAAAAAGTTACAAAATCAATTTCTTCTAACCAAGGTGCTTTAGGTAAATTTGCATATTCAGGTTTCCAATTCTTATTCATTTTTATTGGATTTAAGTGATGCTTTATTATTGATTTTAAAGTTGGATAAGCACCATTATGACCATAGGGAGCTGTTAAAGAAACATTTCTTAATGCTGGCGTTTTAAATTTATACATATCGTTAATATTGTCAGTTTCAACCATTCGTCCAACGTCACGAGCATAAGGATCAAAAGGTCGTGTCCTTCCAGGACCAAATTGTGGAATTCCTATTGAATGAAATTTTTGATCTGACAACAAAGATCCTGAGTGACAAGAACTACAGTTTGCTTTTCCATAAAATAAATTCATCCCATTTATTTGCTTTAAAGTTAAAGCTTGTTTATCTCCATTTAAATATTCATCAAAAGGAGAGTCGAAAGATGTCCATTCATGAATTTCAAAAGCAGCAATTGAATTAACAATATGTGTAATGTTAATATCTAAAGGACTGTTAACATCGTCAAAAGCATTTTTAAACAACTCAACATACTCTGGAATTCCTCTAATTCTGTGTGTAATTACAGGCCATACTCTATCAATTCTCATACTATCTTTCCCAACTTTTGAGACTAAACCTATAATTTCATTTTCACCTGGATTTCCTGCCATCTCAAACTGTCTAGTCATTGGAAACAAAGCTTGAACTGCAACTATATTATCAAGTCCTTTAGGAAGAGCTTCTTGAGCAGGTGTATTAAAACCGTTACCAAATATATTTGATTTAGTTACTCTTCCGTCATGCAACAAGGTAGTTATGTCTTTAAATCCTAAATTCCATAAAGCTAAAGCATTTCTTGGAATTCGTTTTTTTATTTTATCATCGCCTTCACCTGCAGTTCTCTCTAATCCTATACCTTGACCTCCTTCACCAATGCCTAACGAAAGTCCATCTGAACCTCCTAGATCATGACTATGGCAGGTTGCGCAAGCAATGTTTCGATTTGCAGATAAAATTTTATCATGAAATAAAAGTCTTCCAATTTTAACTTTTTCTATATCAACTTGATGGAAATCTTCGCTCTTTAATGGTTTTGGTAAATCAGTTGCGTAAGTTTTATTTACTGAAATTAAAAATGGAATTATAAATATTATTATTTTTAAATGATTAAATATCTTTTTATATTTTTGTTTCTTCCATCCATAGTTTTTGCAGAAATAGAAAATGCTCGAGATTTGATGGAGCAAGGAAAATTTAAAGAAGCTATGGAAGAACTTATGCCAGCAGCTAGATCTGGTAATGCTGATGCTGAAGAGCTTATTGGAATTATGTACGCTATGGGTCTTGGTGTTGAAAGAGATGATGTTAGAGCTTTTGAATGGTATCTCAGATCTTCTATGAAAGGTCATCCTGGTGCTCAATCTGGTGTTGGGTGGTATTACGAAATTGGTAGAGGACTTCCTGCTCCCGATCTTGTTAGAGCTTATATGTGGTACGGTTTGTCTGCTATTGGTGGAGATCCTGATGCTGCAATTTCTCAAGAAGAAGTTATTAAAAAAATGACTCCTGAACAAATTGAAAAAGCTCATATTCTCATAAAAGATTATAAATCTTGGATATATCCCTTTAGATAATGAGGCGAACTAAAATCCGCCCCATTATATTAATTTGAAATTACAAATCTTTTTTGTATGCGCTCGATGCCTTTTTCTCTGCTTTAGCTACTGCTTTAGTTAAAGCGTTGAAAATTTCTTTTCCACCTTTAACATTAGCTTTAAACCAATCATACACTGGGCTAGCTTCTTTTTTAAAACTAGCTTTTTGATCAGGCGTTGGAACATATAAATCTCCACCACCTGCTACAAAGTCTTCATAAGCTTTGATTGATTTTCTCTTAGGAGAAGCAAAAGTTGCTTGTTGCAAAGCATAGAAGCCATCAGTCACAACTTTTTTAAGATCTGTTGACATAGATTGATATTTTGCATTATTCATCCACCATAATGCACCCATATATGCATGACCGTCTAAAGTAACGTATTTTAGACCTGCATCAGGAAACTTCATGTTCATAATGTCAGTTATTCCATTTTTAGATCCTTCAACTACACCAGTTTGAAATGATGTAAACAATTCCGGCCATGGAATAGGAGTTGGAGAAGCACCTAATGCTCTTACAAGCTCCTGAGGTAAATCAGCTACAACTGTTCTGATTTTTAAACCTTTCATGTCAGATGGATTTGCAACTCTTCTTTTTGTATTAGCAAAATTTCTCCATCCTCCAGTATTTCCAATGGTCATCAATCTAATTGAGTCATTAGAATCTTTTAGAGCCATTTTTCTCATTGTTCTTACAAAATCACCTTGCATTACATCTTCAGCAATTCTGTCATCAGCCATTAGATAAGGTAAATCTAAAACTTGAACATATGGAAATACACCTGCAGCACCTCCAGAAGTAGAAATGTAAATATCTATACTTCCATCAGATACACCTTGTAAACACTCAGCACCTTTTGAACAAAGCTGCGTACCTACAAATAGTTCTACAGCTATTTTTCCATTTGAAGCTGCTTCTACGTAGTTTTTAAATACTACAGCACCATCATAATCTTCATCTTGATCATTAGAGTTCATTGTCATTCTCAAGTTATAATCTGCAGCTGAAACAGATGCAGTAAAACTAATTAAGAATAATAATGAAAAAAATGATTTTATTATTTTACTCATAATTATTTCCCTCTCTTTAAATATTTATGTATATAAACTATACTTAAATTGATTTAGAGAGTCTATCGAGTAGTAAAAAAAATTATATTTATTTTGCGAAACCAGTAAGCAAAGGAATAGTCATCGATATTGATGGAAAATAGGTTATTAAAAAAATAACTATAGCTTCTACTGCTAAGAATGGCAATATAGCTTTTGCTATTGTTTCAACTCTTTCCCCAGATACAGAGGATGCAACAAATAATACAAGTCCCATTGGTGGAGTTGCTAAACCAACTGTTAAATTAACTGACATAATAATTGCAAAATGCACAGGATGAACTCCCAACTCAACAAACACTGGTCCAAGAATTGGTCCTAAGATGATTATCGCTGGACCTGCATCTAAAAACATTCCAACAACAAATAATAAAATATTTATAAGAAATAACAAAACATAAGGATTGTCAGTTAATCCCAAGACGAATGCAGCAAGATGCTCAGGTGCATGTGATAAACTTACAACTGTTTTAAAAGCCATTGCAGCACCAACTAAAAGAAGAACCACTGAAGATACCATCGCTGCTTTTGTCATCACTTTAGGAACATCTTTCCATTTTAATGATTTCAAAACAAATAGACCAATAAACATTGCGTAAGCAGCTGCTACAGCTGATGCTTCTGTTGGTGTAAAAATTCCTCCAAGTATACCTCCTAAAATTATTACAGGTGTCATCAAAGGGAAAAAAGCTTTAAGAGATGCTTTGCCTCTTTGGCTCCAAGTTGTTTTTTCAGTTACTGCTGGAAAATTGTATCTCTTAGCCATAAATTTTATTGTAATCATCAAGCTAACCCCAACTAAAATACCAGGTACTATTCCTGCTAAAAATAATGCAGCAACACTCTCACCCATTACATATGCATAAATAATCATTATTCCAGAAGGTGGAATTATAGGTCCAATTACAGAACTCGCTGCTGTAATTGCAGCAGCAAATTTTTTTGTATAGCCTTGCTTTTCCATTGCAGGAATAAGCATTGATCCAATTGCTGATGTATCAGCTACAGCTGAACCAGATAAACCTGCAAACAACATTGAAGTCAGTACATTGACATGAGCCAATCCACCCTTTAAGTGGCCCATCATCGCCTGACTAAATTCAACTAGTCGATGAGTTATTCCTCCTCTGTTCATTAACTCTCCTGCTAACATAAAAAATGGTATTGCCATCAAAGGGAAGCTATCTATTCCATTATAAATATTTCTATAAAGCATAGCTCCATCTCTAGCTTGATCATTTAGCCAAAGCAAAATTCCTGGTGCTGCTAACAATCCAAAAAATACAGGCAAACCAATTAACAAAAATAATAAAAATAAAGGAAGAAACCAAACTAACATTATTGCGTCTCCAACTTTTGTTTATCGTAATCTTCAGGCAAGTCTAACTTTGTAAAATTAGTAAGAATATTTCTTAAAATTAACTCTATATTCACAGAAATTAAAAAAATAACTCCCACAGGTAATGACATATACATCCAAGCTAATTTTATTGGTTCTGCTTTCCCGCCAATTAAATGAAAAGGAATCTTTATCGATGAAGAATTAAATATCCATCCAGCATTAATATGTTTAAACCCTAATTCCAAACCTATTACTAAGACAAAAAGAGAAACGATTAATAAAAACAAAGTTAATAATGTGGAGATAAGTTTTGGTAAAAATCTCTCTAATAAATCAATAGAAACAAATCCACCCCATCTATACGCAGATGGTGCAATCAATCCTGTCATCCATAACATCAAAAATCTAGCAACTTCATCGGGCCATGGCAGTGCATTATTTAATACATATCTAAAAAATACTTGTACCAAGATGACAATCACCATCAAAAGTATTGCTATCCATGCAAACTGTCTTCCAATTCTTAAAAAAAAAGTATTTATTTTCTCAAGAGTCTTAAAAAAAGATAGGAGAATGTTAATTGTCAAATTCACAGCTAAATTTATTTTAAATATTTAATAAATACAACTTTAATCAAAAAACTAATTTACTTTATAGAATAATTCTCGTATTAAAAATGCTCTCTAAAAAATTGATATATAATTATGAGTAATAAAAAAAAGATATTAATTATTCAAAAAGTCCATGAAAAAGGTATGGAATTAATAAATAACCATCCTAATTTTGATGTTGAAGTAACTGATGACACTTCAATAGAAAATTTAAAATCAAAATTAAAAGATTGCGATGGTGCATCAATAAGAATTGCAAAACTTCCTGGTGAAACCTTTGAAGAAGCAAAAAATTTAAAAATTATTTCAAGACATGGTGTAGGTTATGACAATATCGATTTAAAAAAAGCTAAAGAAAAAGATATAAAAATAGCAATAACAGCTAATGCTAATGCTGTTACAGTTGCAGAACATGTAATGTTCGTTTTGTTAAATATTGCAAAAAGAAAAGACTTATTTGACAAAACAGTAAGAGATGGAAACTTTAAAGACAGAAATAAATTACCAAAAACAATAGAAGTTTGGAAAAAAAATTTTTTAATAATGGGGTTTGGAAGAATAGGAAAAGCTTTAATCAAAAGATGTCTAGGTTTCGAAATGAATGTATTTGTCTACGATCCATTTGTAGACAAAGATAAAATTGAAGAATTAGGTGGAAAAAAAGTAGATGATCTAGCTGAAGCAGTAAAAACTATGGATGTTATTTCGCTCCATATGCCTTTAACGGATAAAACTGAAAATTTAATTAATTATGATTTATTAAAAACAATGAAAAAGACTTGCATTATCATTAATGCAGCAAGAGGTGGGATTATTCATGAAGAAGATCTTGATAAAGCGCTCAATGAAAATTTAATTTTTGGAGCTGGTATTGATGTTTTTAAAAAAGAACCACCTGATGATAATAATCCACTTCTCAAAAATGAAAAAGTTTACTTAAGTCCACATACTGCAGCTTTTACCGATGAATGTATGACAAGAATGGGTAAAGAGACAATTCAAAATATTATTGATTTTTTTGAGGAAAAGTTAGAAAAATCTAAAATTGTAAAACTTTAATATGAAAATTAATTTCAAAAATTTTGGATTTTTAGAATTTTTAGTATCAGTGTCTGCAATCTTTGTAGTTGGTATGTTAATTTGGACAGCAAGTACAAGACCAGCTGTTGAAGCTAAAGCTAATTTAGTAAAAGAAAATCACAACAAAGTCGTTGATCTAATTAATGATGAAATTAATAAATGTGGTAATAACGATGAAGGTAAATTCACTGTTTGGGGTGATCCATGTAATGGTGAATGGATAGCTGATAAAGTTGTTAATTATATCAATGAAAATTTAAAAATAGAAAATCCATTTTCTGATGACTCAAAAGTGAAAACTGATCCTGATCCAAGAATAAAAGCTGAAGGTAAAGCTGGTCAATCAGTTGAGATGGGGGTGATCTTTGTTATGTCCTCAAATTTTTTGCCTGATCCTGGTTCTGAATGGATTGTTGGTACTTGCTTCAAATCTCCTTGTGTTGCAGCAGGAAATAACGAACTTACTTCTATTTATAGATAATTAATTTTTATAGATCTCTATATTGCTGCTATTTAAGGTTTCGGTTAAATATTTATAACCAATCTTTGCATATTCAAAAGGATTTGCTTTTGCTGGATCTTGCTCAGCTTCAACTACCAACCAGCCTGAATATTTTTTTTCTTTTAATACATCAAATAATGGTTTGTAATCAATACAACCATCTCCAGGTACTGTAAAAGCACCCTTTAAAAAAGCTCCTCTAAAACTTAAATCTTCTTTCAAAGATTTTTCTAAAACATCTTTTCTAATATCTTTGCAGTGCATATGAATAAGTCTTTCACTGAAATCTTTTAAAATTTTTAGAGAATTACCCTGAGCAAATAACATATGGCCAGTGTCTAAAGTAAGTTTAACACTATCATCGGTATTTTCTAACAATCTTATGGTATCTTCCTCAGATTCTATAACAGTTCCCATGTGATGATGGTAAGCAAGAGGCATTCCTTCATCTTCTAAATATTTTCCCATCTCTGAAATTTTTGCATAGTATTCTTTGGCTTCATCAAGACTCATTTTTGGCCTTGTAGAAAGTTTTCTATTTGGGTCTCCTTGAATTGAACCTGAAACCTCTGCAAAAACGATGCAGGGAGAGTCACAATCTTTGAATAATTTTAACTGAGCTTGAATTAAATTTTTTTCCTCATTAACAGTATTTTTTCTTAAATTTGCACCATACCAACCTGAACAAAGATTTAAGCTAAACTCTTTTAATTTAGGAATTAATTCTTCAGAGTTTTTAGGAAATTTACCTCCAGACTCAATTCCAATAAATCCTGCTTGACTAGCTTCTGATAAGCATTGTTCCAAAGAAGTATCGCCCCCAAGTTCTGGCATGTCATCATTGCTCCATGCTATTGGTGCTATTCCTAATTTTACTGACATAAATATTTTTTTTGCTAAGATATATTCAATGTTTAAATCAAATAAAACTAAAAAATTAAGTTTAGGAATTGTTGGTGGTGGTCCTGGATCCTGGATTGGTCATGTTCATAGAATTTCATCTCGATTTGATGATCAGTACGAAATAGTAGCTGGTGTTTTTTCTAGAAATGTAAAAATTTCTACTAAGTTTGGAAAGAGCATAGGTATTTCACCTGAGAGATGTTACTCAAATTATAAAGAAATGGCTGAAAAAGAATCTAAGAGAAAAGATGGAATTAATGTAGTTGCTATAATGACACCTCCATCAAGTCATCAAATTATTGCTGAAAAATTTATTTCAAAAAATGTAAATATAATTTCTGATAAACCTTTCGCTGGAAATTTAGAACAAGCGAAAAAACTTTTCAAATCAATTAAAAAAAATAAAAAAATTAAATATGCTCTTACACATAACTACTCAGCTTATCCAATGGTTAGACAGGCAAAAATTCTTGTTGAGAGAGGTAAGATAGGAAAAGTAAGAATGATAAATGTTGAGTATGTGCAGGATTGGTCTGATGGATCATCTATCAATAGCAGAAATGCAAAAAAGAAACTAAAGTGGAAACTTGATAAAAATATTGTTGGTTCCTCAGCTGTATTAAATGAAATTGGATCTCATGCTTATCATTTAGCAATGTATATATCTGGTTTGAAAGGAACAAATGTTTTTGCTGATATAAAGCAAATTTCTCCAAAGATAAAAATGGATGATAATGCTCAAGTTATGATTAATTTTACGAACGGTGCAAAAGGTATGTTTTGGACTAGCGTAATGTCTAGAGGAGGAGTTTATGGATTAAGAATAAGAGTCTATGGTGACAAAGGAAGTTTGGAATGGGTTCAAAATGACCCTGGATACTTAAAGTTAAATCCTTCCAAAGGTGCGGTAAAGCTTTTAGAAAGAGGTTTTCATAATGCAGATTTTTCAAAGAATTTTTCTAGAATTAAATTTGGACATCCAGAAGGATATTTAGATGCGTTTGCAAATATATATAAAGAATTTGCACAATCATTAAAAAGTAAATCAAATAAGCGATATTTTTATCCTGATGAAGATGAGGGATTTGAAACTGCTAAATTTATTAATGCATGTAAGGTTTCATCAAGAAGTAAAAAATGGGTAAAAATCAAATAAACGTAGCATTACTTGGTCTAGGTAGAATAGGTCAAATGCATGCTGAAAACTTAATAAATCATAAAAGTTTCAAATTAAAATATACTTTTGATATCAGCAAGAAGTTAGCAAAAAATATTTCAAGAAAATTTAATACAGTTAATATTAGTACCCCTGAAAAAGCTTTTAGAGATAAGAATATAGATTTAATATTTATTGCATCTAGTACTTCTACTCATATTAAATTTATAAAAGAAGCAGCAAAACATAAAAAAGTAGTCTTTTGTGAAAAACCTTTAGATTTAAACATTGATAAGGTTAATAAATGTTCAAAAAAGATCAAAAAGTATAAACCTAAAATTCAATTAGGTTTTAACAGAAGGTACGACCCTGGGCATAGCTCAATAAAACAAGAATTAAGAAAAGGAAAAATTGGAAAACTAGAAAAAATAATTATCACCAGCCGGGATCCTGCCCCACCTTCATTAAATTATTTAAAAGTATCCGGTGGCATATTTAAAGACATGATGATTCATGACTTTGATTTATTAAGATTTTATTTGGAAAAAGATGAGATAGAAAATATTTTTACTACAGCTAGTAATATTTCAGATAAAAGATTTGATAAAATTAAAGATTATGAACTAGCTTCATGTCTTTTGAAATCAAAACAAGGTGTGCAATGTATAATTACAAATTCTAGACACTGTAGCTTTGGGTACGATCAAAGAGTAGAGTTATTTGGTTCAAGAGGAATGTTAATATCTGGAAATAAAAGTGAGAATGAAACAGAGATTTTTACAAAAAATAACACATCACAGAAAAAACCACTTTTAAATTTTTTTATAGATAGATATGTTGATGCATACAGGCTTCAACTTGATGAATTAGCTTTATATTCAAGAAAAAAAAAGTCCCCAATTTCAAGTTTTGAGGATGGAAGAAGAGCTTTGATTATTGCTAACGCCGCTTCACAGTCCTTAAAACAAAGAAAACAAATAAAAATTAAGTTTTAATTCTAAATTATAATTATTCTAAGATATGTATATTTTCTATACATATTGTCCATGACACCTTTACAACCTACTTTTTTTTATGTTAACGTCCGCGCATAAAAAGTTAACTTTTATTTAAACGAGAGGGAAATAAATGAAAACATTATATAAATCATTATTAGCTTTTGTTGCTTGGATTATGCTTTCAGTGTCTGCTTTAGCAGTAGACGTGATCGTTGTATCTCACGGACAAGCTAACGACCCATTTTGGTCTGTTGCTAAGAATGGTGTAGATAAAGGATGTGCTGATATGGGAATATCTTGCAAGTACACTGCGCCTGCTACTTTCGACATGGTTGAAATGGCTAAATTAATTGATAACGCAGTTTCACAAAAACCAAAAGGTATTGTGATTACTCTTCCAGATGCTGCTGCTTTAGGTGCTGGTCTTGCAGGTGAAGCTGCTCTTAAAGCTTTAGAATCTGCAGGAAAAGTTGGTAAAGTTAAACTTGGTACATTTGATATGTCACCAGGAATGTTAAAAGCTGCTGCTGCAGGTAAAGTAGAGTTTTTAATTGACCAACAACAATACCTACAAGGTTACTTACCAATAGCAATTTTTGGTCAGTACATGAGGTATGGAACTATGCCAGCTGGAGTAGTTATGACTGGTCCTGGTTTCGTAACTCCTGATAATGCTGCTAAAGTAATTAAGTGGGCAGCTCAAGGTTACAGATAAGAAATACTTTAAAAGGCCTAACTAACTTTTAGTTAGGCCTTTTTTCTAAACAACATTCAAATTAATGTCAGATAAAGCAAAAAGTATCGCATCAAAAAAAACTTCAGGTCAAGACGAAAGACTTAAAGAGGTATCAAAACTAAGATTGCTTTTAAATAGACCAGAATTAGGTGCTTGGATAACATATTACTTGTTGGCAAAAAAATAATTTTAATGCACACATTTGATTTTAAAAATAGAACAGCTGTAGTTACTGGTGGAGCCCAAGGGTTTGGTTTAGATGTTGCAAAAAGATTTTTAGAGTCTGGTGCTAAAGTGTTTATATGGGATATCGATGAAAAGCTTCTTAAATCAGCAGTTGGTGAAGTAAAAAACCCTAACTTATTTTATAGTGTCGTTGATATATCAAATTATCAAGATGTAGAGAAAAACGTTGCAGACATAACCTCAAAATCAAATATAGATATTTTAATCAATAATGCCGGGATAACAGGTCCTACAGGTCCTTTGTGGGAGTATGATGTCGATATGTGGAATAAAATAGTACAGATAAATTTAATGGGCACTTTTAACTGCTGTCGAGCAATTGTACCAAATATGATTAAAAACAACTATGGAAGAATTGTTAATGTTGCTTCCGTTGCAGGCAAAGATGGTAATGCAAATGCAAGCGCGTATAGCTCAGGAAAAGCTGGCGCAATTGGGTTGACAAAAGCTTTGGGTAAAGAATTAGCTAATAAAGATATAGCTGTAAACGCTGTCACCCCAGCAGGTGCTAAAACTAGAATTTTAGATCAAATGAGTAAAGAGCATGTACAAAGAATGCTGTCAAAGGTACCAAGAGGAAGATTTCTTGAAATACATGAATTTACCTCACTAGTTTGCTGGCTTTCTTCACAAGAAAATACTTTTTCTACAGCTGCGGTATTTGATATCAGTGGTGGTAGATCGACATATTAGTCTCAAAAATTTGAAACTATTTTCTGATTATTATTTTGATTTTTAATAGAATTTTTACCCATAACTGGTGCTGTGATCATTATTGACCAATATATAAGAAGAACAAACACAGAAATTATTTTCATATAACTCAATTAACAATCAATTTTGAATTTAGAATGTTGAAATTGTGACTGAATATTGAATTTATAAATAATCTATCTATAAGAAGAACATGTTAAAAATTTTTTGTATTTTTATTACATCATTAATCTTTCTTAGCTCTGCACATGCAGAAACTGTAAAAGTTTTTGATTTTACTGAAAAAGAACTATCAGCACTTGAGATCCGTAAAGTAAGAGGAGCAGATAACAAGACTTCTTATAGTGTTGGATCAAATGAAAATGGTAATTATTTAAAAGCCGTAGCAGATAATGCTGCTTCAGGCCTAGGAAAAGAGATCAAAATTGACCTAAATAAAACACCTTTTATCAATATTACATGGAAAATTGAGAAGGACCTTCGTGGAATTAAAGAGAATACGAAAAAAGGTCATGATTATGCCGCCCGTGTTTTTGCGATTAAAAAAACTGGAGCTACTCCTTTATCAAATAGAGCAATTAATTATGTTTTTTCAAGTAATAGTGAAGTTGGTGAAAATAGACCCAGTCCATATACAAAAAAATCAATAGATAATGTATTAGCAACTACAAAAGATAATCTGAATGTTTGGGTAACGGTAAAAGCCAATGTTAAGGAAGATTTCAAAAAATTTCATGATTTAGAAGTGAATGAATTAGATGGCTTAGCTATAATGGCAGATACTGATAATTCAAAAATGAAATCAATTGCTTATTTTCAGAATATTTATTTTTCAGCAGATTAATTACCATTTTACATACTTTTTTAATCCTATACTTAAGAATGATAATAAAATTGCTGCGATAACATCAGCAATTGGAATTGCATTTGGGAATCCAAAGTTCCATAAAATTACACCGATTAACCAAATTAAATAAATTTTCATTAAAGATATTATATCTTAGTTTATATTAAATTTTTATTTATTTGATATTATTAACTTATGCATAAAAACTTTACTCATAATGTCAAAGTGTATTATGAGGACACAGACGCTGGTGGAGTTGTGTACTATGCTAACTATTTAAAATATTTAGAAAGAGCTAGAACTGAAGCGTTATCAAATATTGGATTAAGCAATACAAAAATAAAAAATGATTTTGGTGCTCTAATAATTGTTAAATCGTGCAATATTGAATATAAAAAATCTGCATATCTAGAAGATGATTTACAAATTAAATCTTTTGTTGAATCTAATTCAAAAACGTCTTTTTTAATGAATCAATCAATATTTAAAGATAAGGAATTAATTGTAGAAGCTAAAATTCATCTAGTATTTATAAACGAAAAATTCAAACCAGTTAAAATTCCAGAAAAAATTTTATCAGAATTTAAACCTTATACTTCTAGTTCATAGTTATTTTTCTAGCCTTTTTAAATAAATCTACAATCATTCTTTCAGATACAAGTTTAGTATTTACATTTCTGGGGCTAGGGTGGTAACAGGCAATTAAATTAATATTTCCTGGTAGTAAATAGGATTTTCCATGAATAAATTTTATCTTTTCTTTTAAATTATATTTTTTTTTATAAAATTTAACACAATTATCAAATGCCACTTTTCCTAATGCAATAATAGTTTTTAATTTTTTTAAATTATAAATCTCGCTATCAAAGTATGTTGAACAATTATTAAGCTCTTCTATTTTAGGTTTGTCTCCAGGAGGAACACATTTTAAAATATTAGTTATATATGTCGATTTTAATTTGAGACCATCATTTAGATTTTCTGAATTTGGTTGGTTTGAAATTTTAGCTTTAAATAAACATTGAAATAAAAAATCTCCAGATTTATCACCTGTGAAAGCTCTTCCTGTTCGTGTGCCCCCATGTGCTGCTGGGGCCAATCCAATTATTAAAATTTTTGCATCAATTTCGCCAAAACCTGTAACTGGTTTTCCCCAGTAAGTTTCATTTATGTTTTGTTTCCTTTTTTCTGTTGAAATTTTTTTTACAAAATTAACAAGCCTTGGACATTTTTTACATTTAAGAATTGTTTTATTTAAACTATCTATTTTAATATTCATAAATGAAAATTTTAAATTATTTAGTCATAATATTTATATGCATTAATCCCTCAGTTAAAGCAGATTCAAAAAAAACTTTAATTAATGAATTACAAAAGGGTGGAAAATTAATTTTTATAAGACATGCTTATGCCCCTGGTGGCGGCGATCCAGATAATTTGGATATTAACGATTGTACAACTCAAAGAAATTTAAGTGATAGTGGTAGAGTTCAATCACAAAAAATTGGCAATTTTTTTAAGAAAAATAAAATTTCAATTGGAAAAGTTTATTCTAGTGAATGGTGTCGATGTAAAGAAACAGCTTCTATTGCCTTTAAAGAATATGAAACTAAAAATTTTCTAAACTCATTTTTTAGCGCAAAATTTGCTAATAATAGAAAAAAGCAAATTATTGATTTTGATAAATTTATTAGTACTTGGGATAAAGATCAAAATTTAGTTTTTGTTACACATTATGTAGTGATTTCTGAAATTTTAAATTATGCACCATCATCTGGAGAGATTGTTGTTTCGGATAAAAGTTTAAAAGTTATTGATACTTTAGAAATTGAATATTAAAGTAAATTATCATGTCATCTAAAAGAGCAATGAGACAAGCACAAAAGCAAGCATACGCAAAGCATCGTTCAAATATTACAAATAGTAGATTTGAACTTAAGAAAAAATTTATTACCAAAAACAAAGAAGAAAAAAAAAATAAAAACTAACTTTCTTGATCAAATTTCTCTATTTTTTTACAATCTGAGATTTTAGATAAACTTTCGACATCATTCAAAACAGCCTTAACAAATATTTCTGGTTTATCTTTTTCAAATAAAATTTGAGTATAAAACTGA
>CACJYB010000009.1 GCA_902597515.1 uncultured Pelagibacteraceae bacterium | reverse complement strand
ACTTTTCTTTATTGGAGTAATTACAATTTTTTTAATGTTTAGCTACAAAGGGAAAGTTTTCAGTGCTCTTTATAAATCTGGTTTTCCAGGTTTAATTGGAGGTATAATTTTATCCATTGGATTTGCTAGCTACGTATTTGCTATGTACGAAACAACAGTAGCCAATGCAAACTTTATAATTCAAACTCAAGCTTTGTTTTTAGCAATTTTTGGCTATGTATTTTTAAAAGAAAAAATTTCGAAAATTACATTAACTTGTATTGTTACAGCAGTAGTTGGTATTATTTTAATGTTGGGAACTTCACTAACATCAGGTCAAATGACAGGAAACTTAGTTGCATTTATTATGCCGATATCATTTGCAATCTTAATTTTAATTGTAAGAAAATATCCAAAAGTTGACATGATACCTTTACAATTGGTTGCTGGAATTTTTGCAACACTAATAGGTTTGTTTATGTCACCGAGTATTTTAGTTTCAACAAATGATATTTTTTTAGGTTTTATTGCAGGATTTTTTCAAGTTGGACTTGGATTTATACTTATAACAATTGGAGCAAGATCAACTCCTTCAGCATTTGTTGGAATCATTATGTTAACCGAAGCAGTTCTAGGACCCATGTGGGCATGGATGTTTGCAAACGAAAACCCGCCACTTACAGTGCTTTTTGGTGGAGCAGTAGTTATAACAGCGGTAGTTATACAGTTTTTGTCTCCATTACTTGTCAAAAAGGTCGCTAAATAAATTTCACATAAACATTTTAAATGTGTTATAAATTTATATACGGGAGAGACTACTTTTGTAGCGCCGAAGGAGCAACCACCCCGGAAACTCTCAGGCAAAAGGACCGTACATATTAACTCTGGAAAGAGAATTATTCTCGCCGAAGGAGCAAATCTCTCAGGCACCAAGACAGAGGGGGCACAGAAGAGTTAATATGGAAATAAAAAAAACATCGCTAAATAAGCTTCATCAAAGTAACCATGCAAAGTTTGTTGAATTCGCTGGTTATGAAATGCCCATTCAGTATAGCAAAGGTATTATTGAAGAGCATAAATTTACAAGATCGAATTCTGGAATATTTGATGTATCTCATATGGGTCAATTATTTATATATGGTGATGAAAGTTTAACAGAAGAATTAGAAAAGATTTTTCCATTAGATTTAAAAAATCTAAAACAAAACTGCTCTAAGTATAGTTTTTTAATGAATGAAGATGCTGGAATTTATGATGATTTAATCATCACTAAAATAGAGGAGGGTTATTTAATTATTTTAAATGCTGCATGCAAAGATCAAGATTTTGAGATTTTATCTAATTTACTAGGTCCGAAATTTAAAATGAATTTAGATAACAATAGATCTTTGATAGCAATTCAAGGACCTAAGTCTGTTGAAATTTTAAACTCAATTTTAAATGGGGTTGATAAACTAAATTTTATGACAGGAAATTGGTTCGATTCTGATAATCAAAAATTATTTGTCACAAGATCAGGTTATACAGGGGAGGATGGATTTGAAATTTCAATTTCTAACGATAAAGCGGAAAAATTCGTTGAAAATTTAATAGAAAAGGGAGCACAACTTATAGGACTTGGGGCAAGAGATACCTTGAGAATGGAGGCTGGATTATGTTTATATGGTCACGAATTAGATATCAATAAAACACCAGTTGAGGCAAATCTTAGATGGGCAATCTCAAAATCTAGATTATCTAATGGAGGTTTTATTGGATCAAAAAAAATTATGAACCAAATGCAAGATGGAGCAAGCCAAATAAGGGTAGGGATTAAGCCTGAAGGTAGACTGATTGCAAGAGAAAAAACAAAAATATTTAATGATACAGATAAACAAATTGGTGAGATTACTAGTGGAACGTTTGGACCAAGTGTAAACGGTCCTATAGCAATGGGTTATGTTGATAAAGAGTTTTCAAAGGTTGATACTAAAATTTTTCTTGAGGTAAGAGGAAAAAAACATCCTGCAAATGTTTGCGCATTACCATTTTATAAAAAAAATTATGTGAAAGGAGTAAATTAATGAGTGAAGTAAAATTTTCTAAAGAACATGAGTGGATTACTTTGGAGGGAGATGTAGCCACAATAGGAATTACAAAACATGCAACAGAAATGCTTGGAGACATAGTTTTTGCAGAACTGCCTGAAAAAGGATCTAATGTTGAAAAAGATGGTACTGCAGGAGTAGTAGAATCTACGAAAGCTGCTAGTGATGTTTATACTCCAGTAAGTGGTGAAGTGGTAGATACCAATCAGTCTATAGTAGATGATCCTGCTAAAATTAATGAGGACCCTGAAGGTGGTGCATGGTTTTTTAAATTGAAAATTAAAGACACATCTGAGCTAGATACTTTAATGAATAAAGAAGAATACGATAAATTTGCAAAGGAGACATCAAGCTAATGTTACATAACTCACAAAAAGATTTTATTAGAAGACACATAGGTCCATCTGAGAAGGACCAAGAAAAAATGCTTAAAGATCTTAACTTTAAGTCATTAGATGAATTTATTAATAGCACCATTCCAGAAAAAATTCAGTTTAAGGGTGAATTAAATATCGGTGAACCAAACTCAGAATATGAAGCTTTAAGAAAATTAAAAGCAATTTCAAAAAAAAACCAAATTTACTCAAATTTTATAGGCATGGGTTATTATGGGACCTACACACCATACGTAATTTTAAGAAATATATTAGAAAATCCTGGATGGTATACATCATATACACCTTATCAGCCCGAAGTAGCACAAGGTAGATTGGAGATGCTATTAAACTTTCAACAAATGATTGTTGATTTTACAGGCATGGATATAGCAAACGCCTCTTTGCTTGACGAAGGAACGGCAGCTGCCGAAGCTATGGGTTTAAGTCATAGACTAAATAAAAGTGATAGTAATTTAGTTTTTGTTTCAGAGAATTGCCATCCACAAACAATTGATGTTATTCAAACTAGAGCAGAACCAATGGGTCTCAAAGTACTTGTTGGAAATGAGGATAAAGTTCTAGAGCAGCTAAAAGAAGATATTGTTTGCGGAGTTTTACAATATCCAGGAACTTTAGGTGATATCAAAGATCCTAGTGAGGCCATAAGTAAAATTCATAAAAAAAATGGAAAAGCAATTTTAGTTTGTGATCTCCTTGCCTTGTCTATGTTAAAAACACCAAGAGAACTTGGAGCTGACATTGCAGTCGGTAGCTCACAAAGATTTGGTATTCCAATGGGTTATGGAGGACCTCATGCTGCTTTTTTTGCAACAAAAGATGAATATAAACGATCTATGCCAGGCAGGATCGTTGGGGTTTCGGTGGATAGGCATGGAAACAAGGCTTATAGGTTGTCATTACAAACTAGAGAGCAACACATTAGAAGAGACAAAGCTACAAGTAATATTTGTACTGCTCAAGCTTTACTAGCGATTGTTTCGGCAGCATATGCTATTTATCATGGACCAGACGGAATTAAAAGTATTTCTGAAAGAGTATCTCAACTAGCAAAAAATTTTGCAGATAAAATAAAACAGTCTGGATATGAATTATACTCAGATTATTTTTTTGATACTGTAACTATTATTACCAAAGAAAAGACTGATCAGATTTTCAAAAATGCTTTAGACCAAAAAGTTAACATTAGAAAAGTAAATTCAGAAATGCTGTCTGTTTCATTCGACGAAAGAAAAAATGTTTACAGAGTAAATCAATTACTAAAAATATTTAATGCTGCAGAGTCAATTAAAAAAGAGGATCCTACCGTTAGTCTACCAAATCTACCAAAAAATTTACTAAGAACTTCAAAATATTTGGAACACCCTGTTTTTAATTTATATCATTCAGAAACAGAAATGCTTAGATATCTTAAAAAGTTAGAGGATAAAGATATAGCTCTTAATAGAACAATGATCGCTCTAGGTTCATGTACTATGAAATTAAACGCTACTGCAGAAATGATACCTATTTCTTGGAGAGAATTGGCTGAACCCCACCCATTCGTACCTGTCGAACAGATGGAGGGATATAGAGAAATGTTCACAGATCTTAAAAATTGGTTGAGATCTATAACCGGTTTTTCTGGTGTTTCACTTCAGCCAAACGCGGGAGCTCAAGGTGAGTATGCTGGCTTAATGGTAATAAGAAAGTATCATTTAGATAGAGGGGATGAAAATAGAAATATATGTTTAATACCAAGCTCAGCACATGGAACTAATCCAGCAAGTGCACAGATGGTTGGAATGAAAGTTGTCGTTGTTGATTGTGACAAAGAAGGAAATGTTGATTTTGAGGATTTAAAGAAAAAAGCAGAATTGCATTCAGACAATCTTGGTGCATTAATGGTAACTTACCCATCAACCCATGGCGTATTTGAGGAAAAAATTAAAGATATATGTGAAGTAATTCATGAACATGGTGGTCAAGTTTATATGGATGGAGCAAACCTAAACGCACTTGTTGGAGTTGCAAAACCAGGAAATTTTGGTCCTGATGTTTGTCATATAAATTTGCATAAAACATTTTGTATTCCACATGGTGGAGGAGGACCTGGAATGGGACCTATCGCATGTAAAAGACATTTACAAGTTTATCTGCCTAATCATCCAGTCGTAAAAGATTGTGGACCTGCAAGTGGAATAGGTGCCGTTTCAGCAGCTCCTTGGGGAAGCTCAAGTATTTTATCAATTTCTTGGATGTACATTAAGATGATGGGATCCGAAGGTGTAAAACTTGCAACACAAATTGCAATCCTAAATGCAAATTACATAGCAAATAGATTAAAAGACCATTACCCAATTCTTTATAAAGGTTCAAATGGTAATGTTGCTCATGAGTGTATTATTGATATTAGATCAATTAAAAGCGAAACAGGTATTTCAGAAGAAGATATAGCTAAAAGATTAATTGATTATGGATTTCATGCGCCAACAATGTCATGGCCAGTTGCTGGAACAATGATGATTGAACCAACAGAGAGTGAGAGTTTATCTGAACTGGATAGATTTTGTGACACATTGATTAGCATTAAAGAGGAAATAGATATGGTTAAGTCAGGTAAGTTTGACAAAGTAGATAACCCTATTAAAAATGCACCTCACACTGATATTGAATTAGCTTCAGATGAATGGAATCATAAATATTCAAGAGAGCAAGCTGCATATCCTGCAAAATTCTTAAAAGCAAATAAATTTTGGCCTCCGGTTGCAAGAGTTGATAACGTGTATGGAGATAAAAATATTTTTTGTACTTGTCCAAGTATGGATGAGTTTAAAGAAGATGCAGCATAATAATTAATGAAAATTGCTGTCGTTGGGTCAGGTATTTCTGGACTAAGTGCTGCTTATTATTTATCTAAAAAACATCATGTAGATCTTTTCGAAAGAGAAGACCATTTTGGTGGACATTCTCATACTATAGATTTGTTTTTTGATGAAAAAAAAGTATCAGTTGATATTGGCTTTATTGTTTTTAATTTTCAAACTTATCCAAATTTAATTAATTTTTTTAAGGAAAATGATATTCAAATTGAAAAAAGCAACATGTCTTTTTCAGTTTCAGTAGATAATACGAAATTTGAATATTGCGGAAAAGGATTGAGTGGGATTTTCTGCAATAAATCAAATCTATTTAACATTGATTTCTTAAAAATGTTTTTTGATATAATTAAATTTTATAAAAAAAGTGATCAAGCAAACATATCCAATGACAATATTACCTTAGGTGAATATTTAAAAATTAATAAATTATCCAAAACATTTGTTGATTATCATATAATACCAATGGTATCTGCAATTTGGTCTATGCCCCCTTATGAAGCAAGCAAAATGCCAATTAGTTTTTTTCTTAGATTTTTCCAAAATCATGGTTTGTTTAAATTGAAAAATAGACCACAGTGGTACACAGTAACCAATAGAAGCAGAACCTATGTTAGTAAAATAATTTCACAATTAAGTGGGGAACATTATAAAAATTATAAAGTTACAAAAATAAAAAGAAAAATGTCAGGACTAGATTTATATTATGGTGGAGAAAGTGAATTTTTTGATTACGACAAGGTTATTTTGGCAACACATGCTGATGAAGCCTTAGAGATAATAGAAAATCCAACTGAGGATGAGAGAAATATTCTTTCGAATTTTAGCTACAAAGAAAATATAGCTTACATACATACAGATCAGCGTGCCATGCCAAAAAATAAAAAAGCTTGGTCTTCTTGGAATTCATCAATAGATGACAAGAATTTAGAGAAAAATTCAATAACTTACTGGTTAAATTTATTGCAAAATTTAAAGTGTGATGAAAATATTTTCTTAACACTAAATCCTTACTTCAATATTGATGAGAAAAAAATATTGAAAAAAGTAAAATTTACACATCCATATTACGATCAAAAAGCATTAGATGCTCAATCAGAGCTTATAAAAATACAAAATCAAAAAGATTTAC
This sequence comes from uncultured Pelagibacteraceae bacterium, assembly GCA_902597515.1. Classification (GTDB taxonomy): domain Bacteria; phylum Pseudomonadota; class Alphaproteobacteria; order Pelagibacterales; family Pelagibacteraceae; genus Pelagibacter. The sequence goes on along the minus strand of CACJYB010000009.1, from coordinate 23,799 downwards.
TTTTTTGTGGCAGTTATTTTGGTTACGGATTTCATGAAGATGGAATAAAATCATCTCTTGAAATGCTGAAAAACCTTAATGATTAGTTCTTGTATATATAATGGAAACGTAATCCATAAGCGATTTAAACCAAAAGAACATTTTTTTAAATATAAAGTATTTTCACTTTTCATTGATCTATCAGAGTTAAATGAGCTTAATAATAAATTAAAATTTTTTTCATTAAATAAATTTAATCTTATTAGTTTTTATGAGAAAGATCATGGTGATCGTGATGGGTCGTCTCTTTTTAATTGGGTAAAAAAAAATCTAATTAATAATAAAATTAGTACAGACAACATAACAGTTAAACTTTTATGCTATCCAAGAATATTTGGTTATGTTTTTAATCCACTAAGTATTTTTTTTGTATATGATAATAATGATAATTTAATTTCTATATTATATGAGGTTAAAAATACATTTGGTGAGCAACACACATATGTTTTTAAAGTTGAGGGACAAAATAAATTAATTCAAAATAATTGCTCAAAAAAATTTCATGTTTCACCATTCATTGAAATGGATTGTAATTATTTCTTTAGAATATTAAATCCAGACCAGAAGTTGTCAGTTGTAATTGATCAATATGATCAAGAAGGAAAAATTCTTTTTGCATCTCAAGATGGTGAAAGATCTGATTTGACAAGTAAAAACTTAATGAATTCTTATCTTAAACACCCTTTAATGACATTTAAAATTATCTCTGCGATACATTTTGAAGCGTTTAAATTGTGGATTAAAGGAATTAAATTTATTAAGAAAAAACTTAAAATTAAAAATAATATAACAGTTGAAAATTAATGCTTTTAAATAACGCTGCAGATAAATTAGTTTTTAAATTTCTTAATAACATAAATCATGGTTATCTAGAGCTTACTACATATGACGGAAAAGTTTTAAAGTTTGGAAATCCAAATGAAAAATTACATGCAAATATTTCAATTAAAAAACCAGATTTTAATTATAACTTAATTAGAGGTGGCAGCATTGGATTTGCTGAAAGCTACATGAGAGGTGAATTTGAAACTAATAACTTATCAAATTTAATTGAATTAACTGCAAGAAATATAGAAGTAATATATAAATTCTCAGGCCTTCTCGATTTTCCAATAATTAATTTCGTAAAAAATAAAATAATCAAAAATACAAAAAGTAGAAGCAAAGAAAATATTGCTAAACATTATGATCTAGGCAATGATTTTTTTTCTCTTTGGTTAGATGACACACTTACATACTCTAGCGCAATTTTTGATGATGACTCGAAAAATCTATCTGATGCTCAAAATAACAAATATCAAAAATTAATTGATCTAATTAAACCAAATAATGGTGACAAAGTTTTAGAAATAGGATGTGGTTGGGGAGGTTTTGCCGAGTATCTAGGTAAAAAATACGATGTTAAACTAGACTGTATTACAATATCAAAAAAACAATTTGAATATGCAAAAGAAAGAATTTTTAATTGTGGTTTAAACGAAAAAGTAAATATTGAAATAAAAGATTACAGAGATCTTAAAGGCAAATACAATTCAATTGCTTCTATAGAGATGATTGAGGCAGTTGGTCAAAATTATTTAGAAGGTTATTTTAAAACTATTAAAACTAACTTATCTGATGGTGGCAAAGCAGCTATTCAAGCAATTACTATAGATGATAGGTTATTTGATAGATATAAAAACAAACAAGATTTTATTCAAAAATATATTTTTCCAGGTGGTTTTTTACCAAACAAAAATAGCATTAATCGATATGTTTCTAACAACGGTTTAACTGTTAATTCATATATTTCTTATGCTGATCATTATGCAAATACATTGGCGATATGGAGAAATGAGTTTTTAAAAAAATGGGATTTAATAAAAAATCAAGGTTTTGATTTAACATTTAAAAGAATGTGGGAGTTTTATCTTTCTTATTGTGAAGCTGGATTTAAGTCAAAAAATATTGATTTGATACAATTTTCAATGCAAAACAAATAAAAATAATGGAGATATTTATGCGACACATAAAAATAATTAAGTCAATTTCATTGATAATTTCATTATTCTTAATTACAAGTTGCTCAAATAATAGTGCTATGAAACCAGAAGACTTCCAGAACAAAAAACCAAGATTAATTATTGAGGAATACTTATCTGGAAATGTTAAGGCTTGGGGCGTTCTACAAAATAGATCAGGAAAAGTTACAAGACAATTTTCTGCAGATTTAAAAGGAACCTGGGATGGAAAACAATTAATTCTTAAAGAAAAATTTAATTGGGACGATGGTGAAGTTCAAGACCGAGAATGGACAATAAACAAAATTGATGAACATAATTACGAAGGAACAGCAGGAGATGTTGTAGGTAAAGCAATAGGATATTCTTACGGACCAGCGTTTAAATTTGAATATGTTTTATTAGTTCCAGTTAAAGGTAAAGAACTAAAAATAACTTTCGATGATTGGATTTTTAAACAAGATGATAGAGTTGCAATTAATAGAGCAACAATGACTAAATTTGGTTTTAAAGTAGCTGAATTGACAGTTGTATTTGTAAAAGATTAACTATTTTTTTTGATATTTTGTTAGTTTTCCAACTAAACCAAAATAAATTTTACTCGGTAAAAAACTTAATAGTTTTAAAGTAATTGTAAGTGATTTTGGAAAATGTATTTCAAATATATTTTTGTTAACTAAACCTTCATAAATTTGATCTGCAGCATACTCAGGAGTTTTTAAAAAAGGCATTTTAAAATCATTTTTATCTGTCATTGGTGTTTTAATAAATCCAGGAGATACTAAACAAACACGTACATTGTACCTTTTAAAATCAAAGTACAAACTTTCAGCTAAGTTATTTAATGCAGATTTAGATGGTCCATAGCCAGTTGAATTAGGTAACCCTCTATATCCTGCAATTGATGAAACAATAGTAATTATACCGTTTTTTTTATCTCTAAAGTATTGTTCAACTGCTTTGATACTATTCACAGTTCCAAAAAAATTTACTTTAAAGACATCTTCCATTTGTTCGACATCTATGTCTTTTTCTTTTTTTGGATCCCATGTTCCAGTTGAAAAAAAACAAATATCTATATTTTCATATTTGTTTTTAATTTCATTAAATACTTCTTTGCACTTTTCTTTATCTGTTACGTCTAAAGGAAAACCTGCAATATTTTCATAAGAATTTGAAAGCTCATTTAGTAATTCAACTCTTCTTGCAGATATAGCAACATTCCATCCCTTACTTGCAAATTTAATTGCTAAAGCTTTTCCAATACCAGTACTACCGCCTGTAATCCAAATAGTTTTTTTACTCATTTTTTGTTATGTATATATCTTACATGTATAAAAATAAATTTTTAACATTTATATTGTTTCTTGCTATTACATTCTCTGCTTCATTAATTGGTGGTCTAGCTACCGTTACATTTAAAGAGCCATGGTACTCATTACTAAACAAACCTACATTTAATCCACCAGATTGGATATTCGGACCTGTTTGGACCACTTTGTATACATTGATGACAGTTGCAATATGGCTTTATTGGCATACGAAAAATAGAAATATGAATACTGTTTATATTTATTTTATCCATTTAGTATTCAATACAACTTGGAGTGTAGTTTTTTTTGTTTTTCACAATATGGTTTTGGCTCTTTTAGTATTAATCATACTAATAGCATTGATAATTAATCTTATTTTAAGGTTTAAACGCGTCAAGATGTTGAGTGCCTACTTAATGATTCCATATTTACTTTGGTGCAGCTTTGCACTAATTCTGAATACAAGCTTAATTATGTTAAATTAGATATGGATGATGTAGTAGTAATTGGTGGTGGGATAATAGGGACGGCAACCGCTTATTTTTTATCCAAAGAAGGTAGAAAAGTAAAAGTTGTTGAAAGAGATCCCACTTATAAAACAGCTTCATTCCCATTATCACTAGGGGGTTTTAGAAGACAATTTTTCCAAAAAGAAAATATTTTATTAGGAAAATTTGCTAGAGAATTTATTTTTCAAATACCAGAATTATTAAAAACTGAAAAAAATCCTAATCCAACAGCTAGTATGGTAACCAATGGATATCTTTTAATGTTTGGTTCTGAACATGCTGAAGAACAATATAGAGCATTAGAAAATCATAAAGAATGTGATGCAGGAACAAAAAATATTAAAGGGTCAGAATTATCCAAAGTTTTCCCTTATGTGAATAGTGAAGGGATAGAGACAGCAACTTATACGGATAATCAAAGTGAAGGATGGATTGATCCATTTATGTTTCATAGCGCTCTTAAAAGTAAAGCAATAGAGCTTGGAGCAGAATTTATTAAAGGTGAAGTAAAAAGTATTTCTGAAATAAATGCTAAAACAATTGTTTCTGCAGCCGGTTGCTGGACAAAAGAATTGTTAGAAGATATTCCTGTTGTTCCTCAAAAGCATACCGTGTTTAGAGTAAAATGCCCAACATATATAAAAGAGATGCCATTAAGTGGAGACTTAACAACTGGTGTTTATTGGAGACCAGAAGGTGGGGAATATTTAGCAGGATCACCTATTTCTGTATTTGATGCAGATGATTTGGAACCAGCTTGGAATGATTTTGAGGAATTAGTTTGGCCAGCTCTTGCTAAGAGAATACCTGCCTTTGAGGAATTAAAGTTAACTGGTGGATGGGCAGGTTACTATGATTGTAATAGATTAGATAATAATGCAGTTGTTGGTAAACATCCAAAATATGACAATGTTTACATGGCTTCTGGATTTACGGGCCGGGGATTAATGCAAGCACCAGGTATCGGTAGAGCCTTAACTGAATTAATTACAACAGGATCATACCAAACAATTGATATAAGTGATTTTGCAGTTGAGAGAGTTTTAGGTAAAACTGCTAGGCCAGAGCCCTACGTTTTATAAATTAAGTTCCACAAAAAGTTTGATATTTTTCGTTGCTTGATGGAGCAGGTGCTTGATATTCCTCAATATTATTCTGATTGTCATAAGGATTTTTTAAAATAGCTAATAACTTTTTCATTTTATCTAAACTTCCTTTGTCAGCTTCAGCTAAAGCTTCTTCTACTTTATGATTTCTAGGAATTACAATTGGATTATTTGATTTCATAAGTTTGCTTTGTTTTTCCTTAGTTGAATTATTTAACTCAGATCTTTTTTTCCATTCATTTTTCCAATCGATAAAATCATTATTTTTATAAATTTCATCAGAATTGACATCCATTAGATTACAAAAAGTATTTGTGTAATCTGCTTTATTTTTCTCCATCCAATTAAACAAATCATTAATTAATTTTTTATCATTTTTATCCTCACCAAATAGACCAAGTTTATCTCTCATCATATTTAACCATTTGTCTTCATAAATATTTTGGAAATTATCTATTAAATCTGTTGCTAATTTAATTGCAGTATCCTCATTTTTATCAATTAGAGGGATTAAACATTCTGCAAATCTTGCTAAATTCCACTTTGTAATTGGTGGTTGATTAGAAAAGGCATATCTACCAAATTTATCTATTGAGCTAAATACAGTTTTTGGATCATAATGATCCATAAATGCACATGGACCATAATCAATGGTTTCACCTGAAATTGCCATGTTGTCAGTATTCATTACTCCATGAATAAATCCAACTCTCATCCAATTGATTACTAGCTGGCATTGTTTTTCCATTACAAGATTTAACAAGTCTAATCCTTTTGAATTTGATGTTTTAATTTCTGGATAATGTCTGTTTATTGTGTAGTCGACTAAAGTATTTAAATTTTCAATGTTTTGAGTTGCAGCTATATATTGAAAAGTTCCAACACGAAGATGACTTGATGCAACTCTTGTTAATATAGCGCCCTGTAAAAGATTTTCTCTTACAACTTTTTCTCCTGTTTTAACAACAGCAAGGCTTCTTGTAGTTGGAATATTTAATGAATGTATCGCTTCACTGATAATATATTCTCTAAGCATAGGTCCTAGTGCAGCTCTTCCATCACCACCCCTAGAAAAAGAAGTTCTTCCTGAACCTTTAAATTGAATGTCAAAACGATTGTCATTGTCTACTAAATGCTCACCCAATAAAACTGCTCTACCATCTCCCAACATAGTAAAGTGTCCAAATTGATGACCCGCATATGCTTGTGCAATGGTATTGGTTTCTTCTGGTATGGAGTTTCCAGAAAATATTTCTGCTAATTTTTTTTTGTCTGTTTTTGAAAAATCTAAATTTAAAGTAGAGGCTAGTTCCTCATTTAAAATTACTAATTCAGGATCATGAACAGGAGTTGGTTTAATATTTTCTTTAAAAGTATTTGATAGCTTTGAATACGTATTATCAAAATGCCAACCAATGGTCATTTTAATTAACTAACTTCAGCTTGATTTTCTTTTGGTTTTACTTCTGTTTTAAATTGATTAGAGATTTTTTGCACTTCAACAGAAGATACTTTGTATTCTGCACACATTGTTTCTTCATCTTTACCATGACCTGTAACCATATTAACCATATGTTCTGGGAAATGGAACGTAGTAAACACAATTCCTTCTTTAACTTTATCTGTAACCTCAACTTTAAGTGCAACTTCACCTCTGCCAGAATAAAGTCTTCCGATATCACCAGTATTTAGATCTCTATAAGCTGCATCTTTAGGATGAATTAATAAAACATCTTCATCAACAATATTTATATTCTTTGTTCTTCTAGTCATTGTTGCTGCGTTGTAATGTTGTAAAACTCTACTAGTTGTTAAAATCAAAGGGTAGTCTTTTTGATTAGCTTCTATTTCTGATGATTCTTTCCAATCAAAGTTTTTTAGTCGACCTTTACCTAATTTAAATGTTTCTGTATGTAAAATTTTTGTATCAGTTCCATCTTCTTGGACTGGCCACTGTAATCCTAATTTTCCGAGTCTCTCTCTAGTAACTCCCTTAAAGAAAGGAACAATATCAGCAATTTCAGCTAGAACTTGATCTGCATCATAAGTTGGCTGATCAAATCCTAATTTCTGCATCATCTCAGTTACAATTAATCCATCAGGTTTAGTGCCTGGTAGAGGAGGTACAGCTCTGTTTACTCTTTGAATTCTTCTCTCAGTGTTTGTAAAAGTTCCATCTTTTTCTAAGAACGTTGTACCTGGCAGAACAACAGTTGCTAATTTTGCTGTTTCACTCATAAATATTTCTTGAACAACTAAAAGTTCTAAAGAGTTCATAGCTTCAATTACATGAGCACTATTAGGATCTGTTTGAACAATATCTTCTCCAATGATCCATAAACCTTTTAATTCCTTGTTTATTGCAGCTTCAAACATTTGAGGAATTTTTAATCCTGGCTTAGTTGGGTGAGTTACCCCATATTTTTGTGTGTAGAATTCTTGATGTTTTTCATCAGCTACAGGAAAATAACCAGCACCTTGGTGAGGCTGACATCCCATATCTGCTGCACCTTGAACATTGTTTTGACCTCTTAAAGGATTAACCCCAACTCCTTTTCTTCCAATGTTTCCAGTGATCATTGCTAGATCTGCAATTAACATTACTGTTTTAGATCCTTGTTCGTGTTCAGTAACTCCTAAACCATGGAACTCCATTGAATTTCTTGCAGTAGCATATGCAATTGCTGCTTCTTTAACTAATTGTTTATCTACACCAGCTACTTTTGCTAAATGATCAACATCTTGTCTTTCAATTTCTTTTAAGAAACTATCAAAACCTTCAGTTCTATCTCTAACAAAATCTGCATTATAAAGTTTTGATTTGATAATAAAGTGCAACATCATATTTAGAACTGCAACATTAGTTCCCGGTCTTAGTTTAATATGATAATCAGCAAGTTTCGCTAGTTCAGTTGTAACTGGATCAAGTACGATTAATTTTTTACCTTTCATCACTTGCTGTTTTATTTTTGCACCAGTTACAGGATGAGCATTAGTTGGATTAGCTCCAATTACCAAAAATAAATCTGCATGATAAATATCTTCTGTAGAGTTAGTTGCTGCCCCAGTCCCAAAAGTTTGTTGCATTCCCCAAGCTGTTGGTGAATGACAAATTCTTGCACAACAATCTACGCTGTTAGTTCCCACAGCAGCTCTAATCATTTTTTGAAAAACATAATTTTCTTCATTTGTACATCTTGCAGAAGAAATTCCAGCAAAGGCATCTGGACCATTATCTTTTGTAATTCTATTCATTTCTTTTTTAATGAATTCATAAGCTTCATCCCACGAAGCTTCTTCAAACTTTCCATCTCTTTTAATCAAAGGTGTTTTTAATCTGTCTGGATGATCATAAAAACTAAATGCATATCTTCCTTTAATACAAGTATGACCTGCATTTACCTCAGTTTGTTTTGGAGTATCTATTGCAACAACTTTATCATCTTTTATTGATGCTTCTAAATTACATCCAACACCACAGTATGAACAAGTTGTTCTAACTTTTTTATCTACAGCTGCAGATTTAGATTGAAAAACATCTGAAATTGCATCTGTTGGACATGTATGTGCACATGCACCACAAGACACACATGAACTATCTCCAAACATCATATCATTATCAGTTGTTATTCTAGATTCAAAACCTCTTCCGCTCATTGTTAGTACAAATGAACCTTGAATTTCATCACAAGCTCTGACACATCTTCCACAATTAATACAATTGTCTAAATTCATTCTCATGTAATCGTGAGAAGTATCTCTTGGTATACCTTTGTGCTGTTTAGGACTGTTGTATCTGTAATCAGCAACTCCTAAATCGTTTGCTACTGTTTGTAATTCACAATTATTATTTACCTCACAAGTATCACATTCCATTGGATGGTCAGTTAAAACCAATTCAACAATATTTTTTCTTAGATTTGTTAAAGCTTCATTTGAAGTAAAGATATGTTGGTTTTCAGCAACTGGAGTATGACAAGATGCGACCACTCTTGTTGGACCATCTTTTTCTAAAGCAACTTCTACAGAGCAAACTCTGCAAGCACCATAAGGAGCTAGGTTTGGATCATCACATAAAGTAGGTACTTTTTTTTCACCTACATAGCTTTTTACAAATTTTAAAATAGACGTGTGTTTAGGACCAATTTCGTATGGTTTTCCATCAATATAAGCAATTTTTCTTTTTTCAGAGCTCATTAATTATCTTTCACCATATCATTTTTCATTTCATCACCAAAGTATTTTAGGATGTTCTGAATTGGCGTTGGGATTGCTCCACAAAGAGCACATAAGCATCCTTTTTGCATAGTAACCAACAATTCTTCAAGTAATTTTAAAGGAATTTTAGCTGTTTTCTTCTTAGCTTGATCAAACATCTCTTTACCTCTGTAAGATCCAAGTCTTCCTGGGAAACATTTCCCACATGATTCTTCAGCTGAGAATTCAAACAAGTGATGGATATATTCAGCCATTGGAAAATCTTTTGGAATACTTACTACACTTGCGTGACCTAACATAAAACCTTTTGCTGTGAACTCTTGAAAATCTAAATTTAAATTTTCAATTTCACTTAAAGGAACAACGCCTCCTAATGGACCCCCTATTTGAAAAGCTTTAACAGGTTCTTTGTATCCACCACCAATTTCATTAAATATTTTTTTCATTGGTGTACCCATATCAATTTCATAAACACCTGGATTGTTAAAGAAACTATCTAAGCAAACTAATTTTGTTCCAGCTGATTTTTTATTTCCAACTGAAGAAAATTTTTCTGATCCATTTAATAAAATTCCAGTTGCAGCAGCTAATGTTTCAACATTATTAACTACAGTTGGTTTTTTATACAACCCTTCAGTAACAGGGAAGGGAGGTCTTACATCCACTTCAGCTCTTCTTCCTTCAATAGATGCAATCAAAGCTGTTTCTTCACCACAAATATAAGCACCTTGTCCTATACAAATTCCAAGATCAAAAGAAAAATTGGTTCCTAAAATATTTTCACCTAGTAAATTTAATTTTTTAAGTTCATTGATGCAGCCATTAATTGCTTCAATAGATTTAGGATATTCACCTCTAATGTATAAAACTCCTTCATTACTTCCTATCACATAACCACAAATTACCATTCCAAAAATAACTTTTAAAGGCTGATCCTCTAATAAGTATCTGTCTGAGAAAGCACCAGAGTCACCCTCATCCGCATTACAGATAACATATTTTTTATCTCCTTTTGCTTTACTACAAAAATCCCATTTCATTCCTGTTGGAAAACCTGCGCCACCCCTTCCTGTTAAATTTGAATCTAATAATGATTTTACTATTTCTTTTTTATCTATTTTTAAAAATTTACTTAATTGCTCATTGAATTGATCTGTTGAGGATAACTTGTCATCCATTAAAAAACTTGTTGTAGCATAACTCTTAGAGAAAAACTTATCTTGTTTAATTTCTTCACCCTTTAAAATTTGATCTATTTTTTCAATATCTTTACCAGCATAATTTTCTCCATCATAATGGAAAGCATGATTTTCATAACAATGACCTAAGCAGAACATTTCTCCAACTTTATCGTCACCTAGTTTTTCCTTTAGTTTATCTTTTAATTTGTCTTGAGTACCCGCACACATGCATGCACTACCATTACAAACGAAAGCTTTTTTTTCTCTATGAGAAGGTCTTAAAAATTCATAAAAAGATTCTGCGCCATGTAGAGTTGAAACACCGAGGTTATGTTTTTTGGCAATTTCTTTAATATCTTGTGGATTATCGCTTAAGGTATTTTCTGAGATTTGCTTAAATAGGTTATCTTTTAAGCCTATTCTGCCTGATAAATTGCTTATATTTTTTGACACAAATACCCTTTTATTAATTTAGTCCACAATAACTTTTTTGTTATTTGTGTAAATATTAAAACTGTCCCTCTTTACGAAACCAACAAGGGTAATGTCAAATTTATTCGCTAAATCGATAGCAAGACTAGTTGGCGCACCAACGCCTATCATTATACCTATATCGGTCATCAAAACCTTTTGAACCAATTCAAAATTAAGTCTGCCTGAGCATGTTATAAATTGGTTTTTAGGATCGATTTGATTGTTCTTTAATGCACAACCAATAAGTTTATCTAGAGCATTATGTCTTCCCACATCCTCTCTAACAGTAACCAGTTCCCCATTACTAGTAAAAAGACCACTTGCATGAATTCCACCGGTTTTACTGAATTCTGACTGGCCTTCTCTCAATGTATCTGGTGATTTAACAATTACCTCTTTTTTGATTTTGGGCTCTGATGGATTTGTTTTATCTTTTTTAATTATTTCTAGAGCATCAAGTGAAGATTTTCCACATACACCACAGGATGAATTAGTTAAAAAGTCTCTTTTTATTTTTGAAATATTTATATTTTTAGAATTATTTAAAGTTACTAAAATTTTGTTTTGAATATTGTATTGACCAACTTTATCTCCATAACTTTCTATTGAATCAATATCACTAATATTTGTTATAATTTGTTCATTATATAAAAATCCTCTTACAAGATCCTCATCATCACCAGGAGTTCTCATTGTAATAGATAAACTTTGATTTATCCATTTATCAGTTTCTTTATACTTTAATGAAATCTCCAACGGTTCTTCAATTGAAATTAAATCATCTATATTTTCAAACTTGTTAGATGAATATTTTAAAACTTTGTATTTAGAATTCATTAAATTATTTTAGAGGATAGTTTTTTTTTAATAAATATTTGTTAATTATAATTGCTAATAACAATATAATTATACAACCGAAAATTATTGGATTAATTAAATAATCATAAGAGGCACTACCAATAATAACTATGATTGGATTTCCACCAGCAGGTGGGTGAACAATATTAAATACAATCATTAAAAAAACTCCAGCTCCAACAGCAATTGCAATACTGATATAAATAGGGAGCGGAATATAGTTTACAAAAATTACTCCTACTAAAGTGGTAACTAAATGTCCAAAAAAAACATTCTTTGGTTGTGCAAATGGACTTTCAGGAAAACCAAATAGTAAAACCATTGAAGAACCGAAAGAGGCCGCAATAAAATATCCGAGTGTACTTTTATAAGTAAGGACTGTTAGCACACCAATTGTAAATGCTGAAAAAAAACCTGCAATTAATGCTTTTTGTAATAATGGTTTTGTAATTTTGATCATTTATATTTTTAATGCTTTCGCAATAGTTCTTAAAGGTAAAAGCAAACACTCTTTCCTTGAAAGATTTTTTTTATCTAAAATTTCTTTAAAATCTTTCCAATGTTTTTCCATACTTACTTTTGCGTCCTCAAAAAGTTGCTCACCAACTTTTATAAATTTTTTAATATCATCAACTTTTTTTTCCTTAATTTTTCTTGATAATAGACTGACTGACGCCTGACAATAAACACACGATTTACACTGATAACCCATATCTTTTACAACATCTTCTTTGACAATTAAGCTTATTTCCATCTCATCACCACATAATGGATTTTTGTGTTTTGACTTATGAGTATAGTTTTCAACAACTTTATTATTTTCAGTATGTGCTGCTATTTCTAAAATTCTTAAATCCATTTAATTTCTTTAATTCAACTTTGAATGTTTTATATTTTATAGATGGATCATAACAATATTTTAGGCACTGTGCTAGCAGGCGGTAAGTCACAAAGGTTTGGAGAAGATAAATCCCAAGTAAAGTTAGCTGGTAAATTGTTAATTGATCACATGTTGACTGAAATTATTGATGAATTCAAAGAACTCTTAATAGTATCAAATAAAAAAATTAGTTTTCATAACTCAGAAAAAATTTCAATAATCCAAGATTATGAAAAAGGTCTTGGCCCGTTAGGTGGAGTTTTATCAGCTATGAAATGGATAAAAGAAAATCAAAAAGACTACAAATGGATAGCAACTTTCCCTGTTGATACACCTTTTTTTAAGAGACAAATGCTTAAAGACTTTATTCAAAATATTAATTTCAATGAAAGCGATTTATTTTTTATTAAGTCAAACAATACACGACACAATATATTTGGCTTATGGTCGATTAATTTACTAGATAAGTTAGAGAAGGATATAAATAATGGAGATAGAAAAGTAGAGTTGTGGGCTAATAATACTGGGGTTAAAATAATTAATATGGAGTTTTCAAATAATGATCCTTTCTTTAATATAAATACAAAAGAAGATTTAGAAAAGGCTGAAGAAATACTCAAAAATGATTAGTTACGAAAAATCAAAGACAATTTTAAAAAAAGCCAAAATTAAAATTAAAGAGGAAACCATAAAGAGTATAAATTCTTTGAATAGAGTAGTTTCTAACAATATTCATTCTAATATAAATTATCCAGCAGGGAATAATGCAGCATTTGATGGGTACGTAATTAATTCAAAAGATACTAATGGATTAAAAAAAAAATTTCCAAAAAAATTTAAAATTATTGGTTCAATTGCTGCTGGTATGAAACCATTTAATAAAAAGATAAAAAAATTTGATACTGCAGAAATAATGACTGGAGGAATTATTCCAAAGGGTTTTGACACAATTATTCCTATAGAACAAATAATTTTTGCACCTAATAAAAAATATATTTTAATCGACCAGAAAATAAAAAAATTTGATCACGTTAGGTTTGCAGGTTCAGATTATAAAAAAGGGGAGATTGTAATAAAAAAAAATACGATTGTTCAACCAAATCATATTTTAGCTTTTAAAAGTTTAGGTATTAAAAAAATTAAAGTTAAAAAAAAGATTAATATATTATTTTTTTCAACTGGAAACGAAATATCAAACAAAGACAATATTCCAAATTGGATGGTAAGAAATTCTAACACACACTATATAAAAAACTTAAATCAAAATTTTTTATTTAATTTTAAAAGTGGAAGTATATTAAGAGACAATCATCAAAATATTTTTAAACAAAAAATAAATAAATTAATTAAATCTAAAGATGATATTATTATTACGTCAGGTGCAGTGTCTGCAGGTAAGTTTGATTTTATACCTGGTGTTGTTAAAAAATTTAAGTTATCAAGCTACTTTAAAAGTGCTGCAATAAGGCCTGGAAAACCAATAATGTTTGCAAAAATTAAAGGGAAAGAAAAGGCAATATTCGGACTCCCTGGAAATCCAATTTCTTCAGCTGCATGTTTTAGATTTTTTGTAATTCCATATATTTTAAATGTCTTAGGATTATCTGAAGAAAAATCAATTAAAGCTATTTTGACGAATGGTTTTGATAAAAAAAAGAATTTCACAAGATTTGTAAAGAGCCAATTAAGCACAACTAAAAATGGAAAACTAAATGTTGAAATTTTAAAAGGTCAAGAGTCTTTTAGAATTAAATCATTTGTAAAATCAAATATTTGGGTTTTGTTACCAGCGGGTAAATCAAAATTTAAAAAGGGAGATATCGTAGATTGCTTTTTCCCCAACCTTTCAAATCAAAATTTAGTTTAGAAACGTATTTTTGTTGTAGAAAATTCTATTTACAATTAGATTTCTGAATATGTTAGAGTTAAGAAATCCAAGAATAGCCATTCCTGTTGTACTTTTTGCCGGTCTATTATGGTCGTTTGGCCCATTAGTAGTTCGATACATGGATAATCCTCAAATGGTACCTTGGCAGTATATTTTTGGTAGAGGTTTAACAATTTTCATCTTATTAAACCTTTATTTATTTTTCGAGGAAGGAAAAAATTTTTACAAAAACTATTATAAAATAGGTTTATCTGGAGTAATCGGTGGATCTGGATTGGGGATCGCTATGATTACATTTATTTATTCTATTACAAATACTAGCGCTGCAGTTACTTTGCTTTGTTTGGCAGCAATGCCTTTTTTTACAGCATTATTGGCATTTTTATTTTTAAAAGAAAAAATTTCTCTTAATGTGTGGATATCAATAATAATTGCAACAGCTGGTATTATTATTATGGCACTAGGAAACACCGGTGAAAAATCACTAATTGGTTTCGTATTTGGTTTAACTTCTTCAATTGGTTTCTCAGTTTTTTCTGTAACTCTAAGATGGAGAAAAGAAACACCAAAATTCACAACTGTAGCTTTTGCAGGTTTCTTTTGTTTTGTGTTTGCAACAATTATGATTTTATCAAACAATTTAGTTTTCTTTTCATCTAGCTATAACGGAGCTTTGTTTTCTTTGCACGGGACACTAGTTTGTTTTGGTTTGATTTTATATTCAATAGGATCTAAAGCGATACCAGCAGCAGAATTGACTTTATTATCTTTAACTGAAGTTGTAGGAGGAATTTTTTGGGTTTGGCTGCCATTATTTGGAATTAATGAAGTACCATCCACAAATACTATAATCGGCGGTTTTTTTCTTTTCGTATCTATATTTTATTACAGTTTGATAATGAGATGGAACAAAAGATACATAGCATTAAATTAATATGGAACGACCAGATTTTTTTGAACTTAAAAATGGTGAGAAAGTAAAATTACCTTTCACAGATAAAGAGTATAATGATCGAGTAAGTAAACTTAGATCAGCGATGGATCAAAATAGTCTTGATATGGTTATCTTAACCTCAATGCATAATGTTGCATACTACACTGGTTTTATCTATTGCTCTTTTGGTAGACCATACGGATGTGTGATCACTCAAAATAAAATCTCAACAATTTCAGCTAATATTGATGCAAGCCAGCCATGGCGTAGATCTCATTGTGATAACGTTATTTACACTGATTGGAAAAGGGATAATTTTTTAAGAGCCATTGTTTCAATTATTGGGAGAGATGAACCTCCAAAAAAAATTGGAATAGAAAATGATCATGTCACTTTAGATATGCGAGAAAAAATAGGGTCTATTTTTACTTTCTCTGTGTTTAGCGATGTTTCAAAAGATCTAATGAAACTTAGAATGATTAAATCGAAAGAAGAAATTGAGATCATTAGAAATGGTGCAAGAATTGCAGACATTGGTGGTGAAGAAATAGTTAAAAATATAAGAGAAGATAATACAGAGATCGAAGTAGCAATAGCAGCAAGAGATAGAATGGAAAGAGAGATTGTTAAAAGCTATCCAGGCGCAGAGTACATGGATACTTGGGTATGGTTTCAATCTGGTATCAATACAGATGGAGCTCACAATCCAAAGACTAATAGAAAATTAGTTAAAGGAGATATTTTATCTTTAAATACTTTTCCAATGATCTCAGGATACTACACTGCACTAGAGCGAACTTTATTTTTAGATCATGCTGATGATGCTTCACTTAAAGCTTGGGAAGCAAATGTTAAAGTTCATAAACGTGGATTAGAATTGATTAAACCAGGTGTTAAATGTTCAGACATTTGTCATGAGCTAAATGAATTATTTGCTGAACTTGGTTATCTTCAGTACCGAACATTTGGCTACGGTCATTCATTTGGTATGCTTTCACACTTTTATGGAAGAGAAGCAGGTTTAGAATTAAGAGAAGATATTGATACTGTTCTTGAGGAAAATATGGTCGTGTCGATGGAGCCAATGATAATGATCCCAGAGGGTAATCCTGGTGCAGGTGGATATAGAGAACACGATATTTTGGTGATTGGTAAAGATGGAGCAGAGAATATTACAAAATTTCCTTTTGGTCCTGAGCATAATATTATAAAAAACTAATCTTTATGAGCGAGAATAAAACTATTGTTAATAGTTGGAACGAGTGGGATCCGTTAAAACATGTAATTGTTGGAAGAGCGGATGGCACTTGTATTCCAGCGCCAGAGCCTGCATTAGATGCAAAAGTTCCAGAAGACAGTGATATGCGAGGTCAGTTTGGACCAAGAACAAAAGACACTGTCGATAAAGCAAATGAATTATTAGATAACTTTTCAAATATGCTTCAAAAAAGAGGTATTAAAGTTGATCGACCAACACCAATTGATTTTAATCAAAAAACTTCCACTCCTGATTGGGAAGCAGAAACTATGTTTGGCTGCATGCCCCCAAGAGATGTTTTGTTAACAGTGGGTAATGAGATCTTAGAAGCTACAATGAGTTATCGTTGTCGTTGGTTTGAATATTTATGTTACCGACCACTTTTAAAAGATTATTATAATCAAGATCCTAATATGAGACACGAGTCTGCTCCAAAACCAAGATTAACAGATGCAGATTACAGAAAAGATTATTTATCAGATAAAATTGGTGTTCAAAAAAGATTAGAGTGGACCGAAAAAAAATATTTTGTAACCACTGAAGAAGAACCGCTATTTGATGCAGCAGACGTATTAAGATTTGGTAAAGATTTAGTTGTTCAACATGGTTTTACAACAAATTTAAAAGGAATTGATTGGCTAAAAAGGCATTATAAAGATCACAGAGTTCACGCAGTTAACTTCCCAGGTGATCCTTATCCAATTCATATTGATGCAACTTTTACCCCAATTAAAGAAGGTTTAATTATCAATAACCCACAAAGAAAACTTCCTAAAGAACAAAGAAAATTATTTGAAGACAATGGTTGGGAAATTGTAGACAGTGCACAACCAGCACATAACGAACCACCACCATTATGCTATTCATCAACTTGGCTATCAATGAATGTTTTAGTTTTAGATCCTAAAACTGTATGTGTGGAAAAAAGTGAAAAATATCAAGCTGAACAATTAGATAAATTAGGAATGGAAGTTATACCAGTAGAACTTAGAGATGCCTACGCTTTTGGTGGAGGTTTACATTGTTGTACTGCAGATGTTTACCGAGAAGGTGAACTTAAAGATTACTTTCCAAAACAATAATTAATTTGGATTTTGTTTTAAAAATTCAATGTATTTAATAACATCATTATATTTTTCATCAGGAATATCTTTGTAGCTTGCATTGAATTTACTTTTTACACATATAGCAACATGTGCGTACGGGTTTCTTCCTTTAGGATGGTTTGGATGGTCAGGTAATTGTCCCACCAAATAATCGCCAGCTTCCTGAATAATTTTCCAGAGTTTACTTGCGTTTTCTTTGTTCATACTGATAAGTTTTATCTAAAAAATAAACTTTTTCTAATATCTATAATTTCTCTGATCTGTTTTTCTTTAATAGCATTCCAAGAAACAAATAAAGTACATAATTGATACAAAGCAAATATCTCATTTTTTTCAATTTGAGACAAATCACTATCTGCCTCTACATAATTTTCAAAATAAGAAATATTATTTCTTGCACAGTTTAAATAATATTTACAAGCATCTGTTACCGTAGCGGTTGACCACCAGTTAGAGTCTCTGAAAAGATTGGATATTTCTTGGTAGAAAGAACTTGTTTCAGAAATAACTAAATCCTTTTGAACATTTTCTGAAAATTGATCTAATTCAAATTGAATTAAAGCTAATATTTTTTTTTCACTACTTCTCTTCACAAGTAGCTCAATGACATTTTTATATGACATTGATTGGATTTTACTCCAATTATCAAAAAAATCGTTTGGTGCTTTATTTGAATCTCCCATGGTTAATTATTTAAAGGTAACCAAGAATTATATAAAGGATT
Organism: uncultured Pelagibacteraceae bacterium; assembly: GCA_902597515.1. GTDB lineage: Bacteria > Pseudomonadota > Alphaproteobacteria > Pelagibacterales > Pelagibacteraceae > Pelagibacter. The sequence continues at coordinate 5,311 of CACJYB010000009.1, read as the reverse complement.
ATCTTTATTGATTGGGAGTTTAATATTCTTATTTTGTCTAGAAGAATCGTATACAGCGGTTACAAATTCTAGAGATTTTCTAGCATCTGATAAAGTTACTTCATCACTAGGAGAGCCATCTAATTTATTTGCAACTTCTTCAAACATACCTGCATACCATGATTTTGGTTCTTTTACTTTTGATAGCACTTCATCTATTTGAGCTTGAGTTATAGGAGCTCTTGGTAAAAAGTCCCATTTATCATCAGCTGGACTATATGGTTTATCTGGTGATGCACCAGACTCAGCTGTTAACCCTTCAAAACAAAATCGAAGTCTAGTAATATCATTTGCAGCTCCAAGTGTGATTGAGCTTGTAACTAGAGTTCCATTTTCCATTTCAATTGAAAGGGCGGCACAATCCTCAACCTCAATATCATTTACTCTAGTTGTTAATTTTGCAAAAACATTTGAAACAGGACCTAGGATCATACTGACTAAATCATGAATATGAATAGAGTGACTTAAAATTGCTCCACCTTTTTCACCTTCCCAAGTTCCTCTCCAAGGTTTTGAATAATAATCTTTACCTCTATTCCAGTGAGTATCTAATGAACTAACCAAAGGTTTTCCAGCTAAACCGGATTTGATTAATGCTTTTAATTTTGAAAATCCTAGACCATATCGATATTGAAATACTGGGAAAATAATCTTACCCGTTGCTTTACTGATCTTTTCTAATTCGTCTACTTCTTTTAGACTTGGAACTAATGGTTTTTCACAAATCACATGCTTTCCAGCTTCCATTGCTTTTTTACAAGCAGAAAAATGTAAATGGGGTGGTAGACAAATATCAATGATATCAATTTCTTTAACTTTTAATACATCGTCAAAATTTAGAGAAATTTTTGTCTCAGTATTTGATTGTAGTATTTTATCAATAGCTTCCCGAGTTAAACCACATAATGTGTGAACATTAAATCTCTCAGATACTTTTTGAAAATCTTCAAAATGTTTTGCACCTATATTAGTTCCAATTATTCCTACTTGATATTGTTTCATTTTTTTTCAGCTTTCTCTTGAGCTTTAATAGCAAGTTCCATTGAAAGATAAGTTAGATCTTGAGGACATGCAGTTTCTGTTCTGTTTAAAACATCATTAATTAAATTTCTAAAGTAGGGTAGTTTAACATCAGAGCAATCGATGTATTTCACTTCTTCATTATTAGCTAAATATAAATGATTTCCTTTTTTTGATTTTGCTAAGTCTGTATATTTTCTAATTTCTATATAACCTTTATCTCCAAGGATTAATAATCTTCCATCTCCCCATGTTGGAAGTGCATCTGGAGCAAACCAATCCAGGCGAATATAACCATGCCCACCATTACCAGTAAGGTTCAATTCACCAAAATCCTGAAAACCAGGCATATCTTTCTTTGTCGTATTTTCTACTAATGCATGGTTGATTTTTGCCTGATTTGAATTTGTAAAAACTAAAAATTGATGAATTTGATGAGAACCAATATCGGTAATAATTCCTCCATAACTTTGACGATTATAAAACCAATCAGGTCTTTCATAGTTTCCTTGCCTATGTGGACCTGTACCAATAGTTTGTTTTACTTTTCCTATTTTGCCTTCATTTACTAATTCTTCAGCTTTAGCAACTGCAGCAACGTGAAATCTTTCAGAAAAATTTATAGACCATATCTTTCCAGTTTCTTTAACAGTGTTTTTTAAATAATTTAATTGATCTAAGGTAGTACAGCCTGGTTTATCCACCATAACATCTTTACCAGCTTTTAAAGCATCTATTGAATGACTAGCTCTATCTACAGGGATTGAAGATATTAAAATCATATCAATAGATGAGTCATTTAAAATTTCCTCTTTACTTTCTTTTCTTTTAATATTTGGATATTTTTTATTAAATTCTTGAAGAGTTAAAGGTTTCCCATCTGTCCAAAAATAATTACAACTACAACCTTCTTTAATCATTTCATCTAGCATATCGAAAATATGACCATGATCTATTCCGATTACCCCAAGGTTAAGTGTTTTTTTCATAAACTAATAAGAACCTTTTTGTTTTGCACCTTTATAAAAAATTTCTTGCAAGTAATCATTTTCTTTTTTTCGAAGTAAAATACTTTCTTCACTCATTAAAGATTTAGTTCTATTTATAATTTCATGATGATGGTATTTATCCTCTCCTCTTGCAACTTGAACACCATTTTTACCTAAGGTTTGTTTTACATTTGTGCCTATATAACTTTGGATAACAAATCCTATTCTTCTATCATTACTCTTATTTATTCCTGACCCATGCACTACTCTTGGATGATGTAAAGACATTTGACCAGCTTTTAGTTCTACAGATTTAACTTGATCCTCAGGCACATTCTCTACTGTTTGTCCTCTGGTAAGTAAATTTCCTTCATTAAATTTCTCATTATGATCTTTTAGATTTAAATGTGATTTAGGCCACATTTTCATACATCCGTTGTTTTCATTTGAGTCTGTTAATGCCACCCATGCTGTGACCCAATTGTGAGGTTCTAATCCTATATATTTTGCATCTTGATGATAGCTTACAAAACCTTGTTCGTTAGAGTTTTTAATAAACAAAGTAGTACTGCAAACTAAGATGTTTTTTCCAATAATACTTTCTACTGCATCTAAAATTTTTGAATTATGAACAATCGAATCAAGTTTTGGTGAAATTAAATGAACATTATATCTTCCCGATTTATCTATTTCATTTGGCATTTTTTTTTCAATCAATTCTATTTCTTCTCTTGCCTCTAATGCTTCACCACTAGACAAAACCTCAATAGGGGATATGTAACCTTGATCTTCATATTGTTTAAGTTGATTTGATGATAGATAAGTCATATTATTTTGAAAAGATTATATGAGCTCAACTATTTCTTCAATAATTTATGGCCGAAGTATTTAAATTAGGAATTGCTGCTAACAATAATCAACCAATCAAGGAAGTGAATTCAATTGAGGTTTTAGCAAACAAAGGAATAGTAGGCGATCGACATTTTCATGATTTTAATGATCCATACAATCAGTTGTCTTTAATAGAGTCTGAGAATATTGATGAATATAATATTAAATTTGGGCTAGATATACCTTACATCGATTTTAGAAGGAATGTCGTTACAAAAGGCATTCAATTAAATGATTTAATTGGAAAAAAATTAAAGTTAGGAAGTGTTGAATTAGAGGGGATTGAATTATGTCGTCCGTGTCGACATTTGACTGAAATGCTTGATCAAAAAAATATTCTTAAAGAATTTATGAGAAAAGGTGGTCTTAGATGTCAAATTCTATCCTCTTCTACTATTAACATCGGTGATAAAATAGAAATATTGAGCTAAATATTTTTATTTTGAGGGTTTTTCTTTATTAAATATTGAAACAGGATCAGTTTTCATTGGCTCTTCAATTGGTTCAGTTGATGGGTTCAGCTCTATACCAGCTGGTGTAATTGATTGAGGCATTGCAACAAACTGTGAGTCAGGATTTTCAACAACAGGTCTGACTTTTGATCTATAAACACCATAAATTCCAATTAATATATGAAAAAACATCAAAAATATAAAAAAACCATTTAGATTAGTTAAGTCCATAAATATTGAACACAAAAAAGGTCCACCCATTGCCCCCATACCAAATGTGAACTGTAAACTAGCACCTGCAGCAACAAATTTTTCTTTTGGTATAAAATCATTTGTATGTGCTAAAATTAATGAAAACATAGGAAGACTACAAAATGAAAATAAAATTAAGAAAATATAAAACCAAAACTTACTTGTAGCTAAACCATCAGGCATATACATCTGGGCAGAGGCAAAAATTGCACAAAGTGCAAAGAATGCTGCAGCAAAACTAACTATAATAATTACTTTTCTTCTATCATACATATCGGAGAGTTTTCCTATTGGCCATTGTGAGATCGCACCTGATACTGCTAATAGAAATGTTACAACTGAAATTTGAAATATAGAAAAATTCATTCCTGCTGCATATACAGCTAGTAAAGTAAATAATGCAGATTGAATTGTGCCATAAAAAAATGAACTGACCATTCCAAAAGGAGAAGAAATGTAAACTTCTCTTAAAGACATAGTTTCAATTTTTTTAAAAGTAGGAGGTTTTCTTTTTGTTAATAAAATTGGTATTAGAGCTCCCGAAGTAATTACTGATATCAAAATAAAAGGTTCAAAATTTATTGGATTGCTAAAATTTAAAAAAAACATACCACAACCCATTGCTCCATATAAAATCACCATGTATAGTGATAAGACACTTCCTCTATTTTTATTACTTGCTCTATCATTTAACCAGCTTTCAGCAACTGTATAAATAGAAACCATGCTAACTCCTGTTAGCACTCTTAATAAAAACCATACAAATGGGTTTATAAAAACTGCATGAATCAAAACAACTAAAGATGCAATGGATGCAAAAGCAGCAAATATCCTAATATGTCCAACTCTGGAAATTAATTTTGGAATTGTAATCGCACCAATAAAATATCCCACAAAATATCCAGACATCATGAAGCCTGTAGCAGCTAAACTAAATTCTTCTTTAACAGCTCTAACTCCTAGCAAAGATCCCTGAAAACCATAGGCAAGCATGAGAGCTCCCATTCCCAAAAATAATGCCCAAGAATTCTTTAATATTTTGTTCATATGAGTCGCTATCTATTTCTGATTTGTGGCCAAATCAAGTTATTTGTAATTTAGGGCTTAAGATTTTTTGAGCTTAAGAAATGAGTGAATTGCAATTGTTAGAATTATAATAATACCACCCTGAACCGTCTCTATGCTCGGTTGTTCTTTTATAATCATCCACACCCATATAGGACCAATTATAGTTTCCAATAAAAAGAATAAATTTACCTCCTCAGCTGGTATAAATCTTGGAGCTATTGTTACTAAAACAAATGGTATTGCTACGCACAAAACGCACATTAAAGGAATATAAATCATATCATTTCCAACTAGGTCAAAACTTTCAACGAAGAAAAATGCAAAAATAGCAACACATAATTTTCCTAAAACTGCCGAGGGAAGCAAATCTCTATCCTTTGCTGATCTTACCAGTACAGCATTAACCGCAAGTCCAGTAGCAGTGACTAACCCCATAAAATCACCGAAAATGTTACCCAACTGAATTGAGTCATAAAATATATAAATAGCAGAAAAAAAAGTTATTAATATTGCAACCCACGTTTTTTTATCAGGTACTTCCTTTAAAAATATCCCACCTAAAATTGCAGAGATCATTGGGGCCATAGCAACCATTACCAA
>CACJYB010000008.1 GCA_902597515.1 uncultured Pelagibacteraceae bacterium | reverse complement strand
ATTATAAATCAAATTTCTATCAAAGACTTGCTTTTGATGAAATATTTTCAACATTTCTTGTTAATTCTGAAATAAGAAAAAAAATAAAAAAAATTAAAAAAAAAAATAAAGTTATCAATTTAAATAAACAAAATTCTATAATTGAAAAATTAGATTTTTCTCTTACCGATGATCAACAAAAATCACTTAACGAAATAAACAAAGACTTAAGTTCATCAAATAAGATGTTTAGACTTTTGCAAGGAGACGTTGGTAGTGGAAAAACAATAGTGTCTCTTTTAGCAGCAATAAATAGTATAAATTCTGGTTTCCAGGTTGCTTTTATGGCTCCTACGGAAATTCTAGCAAGACAACATTTTAATCTAGCAAAAAAATTATTTCCTAAAAATATGAATACAGCTCTTATTTCTGGAAAATCAGAATACAAGGTAAAAAAAGAAATACTTCAAAGATTAGAAAATAATAAAATAGATATTATTTTTGGTACACACGCTATTTTTCAAAAAAAAGTAATTTTCAAAAAATTAGGATTAATAATTATCGATGAACAACATAAGTTTGGAGTGAATCAAAGAAAAAAATTGTCAGACAAAGGCGGATCAAATTGTGACGTATTATTAATGACAGCAACACCTATACCTAGAACTCTAACAATGACAATTTATGGTGATATGGATATTTCAATAATTAGAGAAAAACCTAAAAATAGAAAACCAATTAAAACATATAGTAAATTAGAGGTTAAAATTGAAGATGTTTTAAAATTTATAAGAAAAGAAATTAACTTAGGAAATCAAATTTTTTGGGTTTGTCCATTAATTGAAGAATCTAAAAAATTAGATCATTCATCAGCTGTAAAAAAATATGAATATTTAGAAAGTAAGTTTCCAAATCAAGTTTGTTTACTTCATGGAAAAACTGATGTAGATGAAAAAAATGTAATACTAAACAATTTTTTAAATAATAAATTTAAGATTTTGGTTTCTACAACGATTATAGAGGTTGGGATAGATTTTCCAAATGCAAATACTATTATAATTGAAAATGCTAACAAATTTGGTTTATCTCAACTTCATCAATTAAGAGGTAGAGTTGGTCGTGGAGATAAAGACTCTACATGTATATTAATGTTTAAATCAAATCTAAGCGAAAACGCAAAAAAAAGAATAAAAATTTTAAAAGACACTAATGATGGTTTTTTAATATCTGAAGAAGATATGAAATTACGAGGGTTTGGTGATATTTTGGGATTTAAACAAAGCGGTGTAAAAAATTTTAAGTTAGCAGATCCAATTCAGAATGGTGACCTTTTCTTATTAGCTGAAAAGGAGATGAGAAGAATAGAAAAATCAAATGAAGATATAAGTAAATTCAAACCTTTAATAAAATTGTACGATAGAGCTGATATAATAAATGATATTGCCTAAGTTTTTTTAGTAGAAGTTCCAGCTGAAACAATAAATTTAGATGCTTCTTCAAAAGACATGTTTAAATAAATAACATCTTCTATTGGGAACATTAATAAAAAACCACTAGTAGGATTTGGAGTTGTTGGAACAAAAACATTAATCAAATTCTTACCAGTTTTTTGAGCCATCTCACCTTTATTTTCTTTTGTAGCAAAACCAACTGCCCAAACTCCTTTTCTCGGGTATTCAATTAAAACTACACTTCTTTTTCCATCATCTTTTTTAGAAAAGGTTTCAGTCATTTGAACAATTGCTGAATAAACTGTTCTTAAAAATGGAATTCTTTTAAATAAATCATCAATTAATTTAAGAATTCTTCTTCCAAAAAATGACAATGAAAGTCCGCCCACAATAGTTATAAGTAAAATTGAAATAACAATTTCAACACCAGGTATATTAAAAGGTAAATAGCTATTAGGATTTATATTTTTTGGTATTAAATTAGAGGAGATACCAATTAAAACCTTAGTAAGATATAAGGTAAAACCAATTGGTATTAAAACAACTACTCCAGCAATAAAGTAATTTCTTAATGTTAATGAAAAAGATTTTTTTGACCCTTTTTTTGACATATTTTCAATTAACTATAACTAGCATAGACAACAAAAACAATTGCAATGATAAATAATACAATTAAAATTTTGTTATTAAGATTCATGTTAAATTATTATTATCAATTTTAGTTACTTATGGATAGAAGAAAATTTTTGACTTATGTTGGCTGTGGTTGTGGAAGTCTTCTTTTCCACTCTTGCTCTACCGCACCAATAACTGACAGAAAACAATTAAAAATTATACCTGAAGCAAAATTAAATGCTCAAGCTGCTCAAATTTATGAAAAAGTCAAAGAAAAAGAAAAGATGAGTAATGATACAAAAACATTAAATGAAATCAAAGAAATTGGAAAAAGAATGGAAGATTCGATTAGCGAATATTTTTATAGAGCAAATTTAAATGACCCAACAGCAAATTTTGATTGGGAATATATTTTAATCGACAATAAAAAAGTTAGGAATGCATGGTGCATGCCTGGAGGTAAAATTGCTGTTTATACGGGTATACTTGATGTAACAAAAAATAAAAATGGATTAGCAGCGATTATGGGTCATGAAGTTGCGCATGCAGTAGCAAAACATTCTGTAGAAAGAGCAAGTCGAGGTGTTTTATTAAATACTGGAGCAAGAATTATAGATATTGCAAGTGGCGGTGTATTATCCGATATTAATAGAACTACTGGAATGGATACAGTTGGATTACTAGCTCAACTAGGAATAATGAATCCATTTAACAGAAAACAGGAGAGCGAAGCTGATTATCTAGGTATGATTTTTTCTTCTTTATCTGGTTATGATATTAGAGAAACAGTAAAAATCTGGGAAAGAATGAAAGAAGCAAATAAAGGTAAAGAACCACCGGAATTTATGAGCACCCATCCTTCTTCTGATACTCGTATTAAGCAATTAAATGAATGGATGAATGAGGTAATATTAGATTACCCACCAATCAATTTGACCTAAATCAAATTAATGGTGAGCCGTGATGGACTCGAACCATCGACCCATTCCTTAAAAGGGAATTGCTCTACCAACTGAGCTAACGGCCCACAAAATTGATTCATTTTTTCTAAATGAATAGTGTGTGTATACAGATAAATTTTTATTTTTCAATTCGTTGAATTTAAAAGTTTTGATTAATTAAGGTTGTTAAATTAAGGAATTTGATATGATTATTCATACAAAATGGCACACTAGCTATAACTACAACTTATCTATGTATTTATTGTGAAAATCATCAAATGTGCCAGAATTAATACTTTTTCTAATCTCAGACATTAATTCTTGATAAAAATTAATATTATGAAGCGTTAATATCATTGAAGCTAATATTTCATTAGTATTAAATAAATGATTAAGATAATTTTTTGAATATTTGTTTAAGTTAAGATTTTCACAACTAGGATCAAGTGGTGTATTATCATTTTGATACTTATTATTTTTAATATTGATCCTTCCATTCCATGTAAATGCCAAACCTGTCCTTCCAGATCTTGTAGGTAACACACAATCAAACATATCTATACCTCTTTTGACAGCACCTAAAATGTCTGATGGTGTTCCAACACCCATTAAATAGTGAGGTTTTTCTATAGGTAAATATTCTTTGATACCATCCAGAACATTAAACATTTCATTTTGTGTCTCACCTACAGCTAATCCTCCAATAGCATAACCATCAAAACCAATTTTAATTAATTCTTCAAGTGATTTAAGTCTTAAATCTTTAAATAGACCTCCTTGAACAATTCCAAATAAAGCTTTATGAGGATTGTTTCCAAAAGCTATTTTAGATCTTTCGGCCCAATGAAGCGAGAGGTTCATTGATTTTCTAATAACATTATAATCATCTGTTTTTTTAGGACACTCATCCATTATCATTACAATGTCTGAGTTTAAGCCCAATTGTATCCTGATACTTTCCTCTGGACTTAAATAAAATTTTTTACCATCAACATGGGAGTTAAATATAGCACCCTTTTCTCTATCAATTTTATTCAATTTTGAGAGAGACATTACTTGAAAACCGCCAGAGTCTGTTAAAATAGGTAGATCACAATTCATAAAATTATGCAGTCCACCAGCAGACTCTATTCTTTCAACACCAGGGCGTATCATTAAATGATAAGTATTTGAAAGTATTATTTCAGAACCTGTTTTTTTAATATCATTTATTGTGCAAGCTTTTACAGTTGCCTGTGTTCCTACAGGCATAAAAGCTGGGGTATGTATATTACCACGATGTGTCTCGATTAAACCACACCTAGCAAATTTGTCTTTTTTTAAAACGTTAAAGGCAAATTTTTTTAATGCCATTAAAAAATTTATTGGGATTTGAAACTAATAATCTTATCTGGATCAGTTACGGCACCGTTATTGTTTTGATCACCTCTTTTTATTTTATCTACAAATTCCATACCCTCGATTACTTTTCCAAAAACTGTGTATTGTCGATCTAAAAATGGTGCTGGCTGAAAACAAATAAAAAATTGACTATTTGCACTATTTGGGTCCTGAGCTCTTGCCATTGACAAAGTTCCTCTATCATGTGGTAGACTATTAAATTCTTGTTCTAAATCTGGGAAATCTGAACCTCCCATTCCAGCTCTTCTAAGATCGAATTCTTTAGATTCTGAATTTCCAAATTTTACATCTCCTGTTTGGGCCATAAATCCATCAATAACTCTATGAAAAACTACATTGTCGTATTTGCCACTATTTGCTAGTTCCTTAATTCTTTTTACATGGTTTGGCGCAACATCTTCAAATAATTCGATTTTAACATCACCATCTTTTAATTTTAATATCATTATATTCTCCTCAGCTATTGATTGATTAGTAATTAAAAAAAACAAAATCAGTATTTTAATAAAAATTTTATTCATATTTATCTTTTAAAGATTTAATTGTGCTTTTTGTAGTAAATTTTTTTATATCACCTTTTAATTTAACAATTTCTTTAACAAATCTTGATGAGATGATTTGATTTTCTACATCAGACATTAAAAAAATTGTTTCTATATTTTGGTTCAATTTTCTGTTCATGCCAGCTAATTGAAATTCGTACTCAAAATCAGATACAGCTCTTAATCCTCTTAAAATAATGTTTGATTTGTATTTTTTACACAAATCAGTAGTTAAAGATCCAAAAGAAACAACTTTTATCTTTTTTCTATTTAACTTAAGATCTTTAAATAAAGCTTTATTTACTATTTCTATTCTTTCATTAGAACTAAATAAATAATCTTTGTTGCTTTCATCTGAAACACCTACTACTACCTTATCAAACAATTTTAATGATTTTTTTATAACATCAATATGTCCAAAAGTGATTGGATCAAATGTTCCGGGATAAATTGCAATTTTACTCATTAAATTAAATTATCATCAATTTTAATTGCAGAAACAACTTTTTCTTCTCCTGACAACTTAATTATTCTAACTCCTTGAGTATTTCTACCTGCAGTTCTGATTTCTTTAACAGCAACTCTTATAACTCTACCTTTGTTCGTAGAAATTAAAATTTCATCACCTTCAAAAACAGGAAAGGATGAAGTAATATTCCCATTTCTTGGTGAATTTACTATTCCTATAATGCCTTTACCACCTCTGTTAGTAACTCTGTAATCTGTATGTGAGGTCTTTTTACCATAACCGTTCTCACTTATTGATAAAACAAATCTTTCTTTTGCTTTTATTTCAGATTTTTCATCTTCAGATTTTTTTCCATTTTTTTTTGTTTTATCATTATTTATTACTGATAAAGATACAATTTGATCATTAGTTGCTAACTCTATCCCTTTAATTCCTTTAGATGATCTGCCTTTAAAGACTCTTAATTTTTTAGCCTCAAATCTTATACACTTACCAAACTTAGTACTTAAAATTATATCTTGATCATCTTTACATATTTTTACTCCAACAATTTTATCATTATTATCTAATTTCATTGCTATTTTACCTGATGCATTAATTGACGAAAAATCTTCTAAACTATTTTTTCTTACTTTTCCCTGTGCTGTTGCAAAAATTATTTGATAATTTTTTAGGTCAGTTTCATCTTCAGGCATTGGCATAATTGAGCTTATTGCTTGGTGACTTTTTAAAGGTAAAATATTAAATAAAGACTTACCTTTAGATGATGATGAGCCCTCTGGAATTTTCCATGCCTTAATCTTGTAAACTAAACCCTCTGTAGAAAAGAAAAGTACTGATGTATGAGTATTTACAGATAATGTTTGAACAACAGAATCCTGATCTCGAGTTGTTATACCTGATTTTCCCTTACCACCTCTTTTTTGTTTTTTTACTCCATCTAAAGAACCTCTTTTTATGTATCCTTGTAATGTAACTGTAATTATCACTGATTGTTTTTGTATAGTTTCCTCAATATCGTAATTTAAAACAGCATCTATAATTTTAGTTCTTCTTGGTATAGCAAATTTTTCTTTGATATTTTTTAATTCTTCACTGATTACTTTTAAAAGTTCTTTTTTTGATGAAATAATCTTTTTATATTTAGTGATTAATTCAGCTAATTTTTTAATTTCAACTTCAATCTCATTTATTCCTAAAGCAGTTAATTTTTGAAGTCTTAATTCTAATATAGCTACAACTTGTGGTTCAGATAGAGAATAAAGGTTTTTACCTTTTTTTCCTTCTACTAAAGAGATTAATTTTTGTGATTTATTTATTTTCCATTTAGTTTTTAAAATTGATATTTTAGCATCATCAGGTGTTTTAGATGATCGAATAATTTTTATTATTTTATCTAAATTTTCAACTGACACTGATAATCCGATTAATATATGAGCTCGTTCTTCTGCTTTTTGAAGATCATATTTGGTTTTCTTAATAACTACATCTTCTCTAAAAGTTAAAAAATTAGATAAAAAATCTTTTAAAGTACAAGTTTGTGGTTTTCCCTCAACAATAGCTAAAGTATTAAAACCAAACGAACTTTCTATTTGAGTGTTTTTATATAATTGTCTCTTTATAGTTTCTGGTTCTACACCGTTTCTTAAATCTATTGCTACTCTAATACCCTCTCTGTTCGACTCGTCTCGAATATCTCTTATACCTTCTATTTTTTTTTCTCTCACTAACTGAGCAATCCTTTCGTTTAAAACTGATTTGTTAACTTGATATGGTATTGAAGTTATTACTAGTCTTTCACGACCATTTTTTTGTTGTTCAATTGAGATTTCACCTCTTATCTTGAAGGAACCTCTTCCATTGTTATATCCTTGTTTAATTATATCTTTACCTATAATTACACCACCAGTTGGAAAATCTGGACCAGGTATATGTTTCATTAACTCTCTAATTTTAATATCTTTATTATTTATTAAGGCCAAAGTACCATCAATAATTTCACCTAAATTGTGAGGAGGTATACTTGTTGCCATACCAACAGCGATACCACCTGCTCCATTTACTAATAAATTTGGAAACTGTGCTGGTAAAACAATGGGTTCTTTCTCAGTTTCATCGTAATTGCTTTTGAAAGAAATTGTGTTTTTTTCAATATCATCAATCAAATATTGAGAAACTTTTGACAAGCGAGTTTCGGTATATCTCATTGCTGCAGCAGGATCACCATCTATAGAACCAAAATTTCCTTGACCTTGAATTAACGGTAAACTCATAGAGAAATCTTGCACCATTCTAACTAAAGCGTCATAGACAGACTGATCACCATGAGGGTGATATTTACCAATAACATCTCCAACTATTCTTGCAGATTTTCTAAACTGTTTAGACCAATCATATCCACCTTTATACATTGCATACAAAATTCTTCTATGAACAGGTTTTAACCCATCTCTTACATCAGGAAGTGCACGACTTACAATTACACTCATTGCATAAGAAAGATATGATGAGCTCATCTCATCATGCATTGAGATTAATTTTATATTTTTATCTTTAAACTCTTCAGTATTTTTCATAGAAGTTAAAATGGAATTTCATCATCCATCTCTGACACTTGTGAGGAATCCTCAATGTTATTTTGTTGAGTTGTGTCATTTTGAATTCCACCACCAGAATTTCCCCCACCCAACATCGTAAGTGAAGAATTATATCCTTGTATAACTATTTCAGTTGAATATTTGTCTTGTCCCGATTGTTCATCTTTCCATTTTCTTGTCGTGAGTTGTCCCTCAACATAAACTTGAGCACCTTTTTTTAAATATTGTTGAACAACGTTTACTAGTCCTTCATTAAATACAACTACACGGTGCCATTCAGTTTTTTCTTTTTTTTCACCTGTGTTTTTATCTTTCCAGGATTGACTTGTTGCAAGGCTTAATCTGGCTACACTTTTGCCATTTACCATTTGTTTAATTTCAGGATCTGCGCCCAAACGACCAATTAATAATACTTTATTTAAACTTCCAGCCATAATATTTAATATTTGTTAAATTAGTTAATTAGAATTATATCACAATTCTTCTGAATATTAATTTTATTAACTCAAAGCAACTAAAATTATGATGAAAAAGATAGTTATTAAGGGTGCTAAAGAACACAATTTGAAGAATGTTACTGTTGAGATTCCAAAAGACAAATTTGTGGTCATAACGGGTCTATCAGGGTCAGGAAAATCATCTTTAGCTTTTGATACTATATACGCAGAGGGTCAGAGAAGGTATGTAGAAAGTTTATCTGCATATGCACGTCAATTTTTAGATAAAATGAAAAAACCAAATGTTGATTTAATAGAAGGATTAAGTCCAGCTATTGCAATAGAACAAAAAAATACCTCAAAAAACCCGAGATCTACTGTTGCAACTGTAACAGAAATTTATGATTACATGAGGGTGTTATATGCAAGAGCTGGCATCCCCTACTCACCCTTTACAGGTAAACCAATAACCTCCCAAACAATCACACAAATAGTAGATTTAGTTAAAAAATTACCAAAAAAATCAACAATATATATTTACGCTCCAGTCGTAAGAGGTCGAAAAGGTGAATATAAAAAAGATATTTTAAGCTACAAAAGAAGAGGATTTAGAAAAATTAAAATTGATAATGTTCTATATGATATAGAAAAATCACCCAATCTAGATAAAAAACTTAAACACGATATTTCAGTCTTAGTTGATAGAATAGTTTTAAATTCAAAACTTGGTAACAGGTTAGCTGAAAGTATTGAAACGGCGGTAAATTTAGCTAACGGTTTAGTTTTTGTAGAATATGAAGATGAAACACTTCCTCAAAAATTTAGAAAAATTGAAAAATTAATTTACTCTACAAAGTTTGCATGTCCTGAGAGCGGTTTTACAATTGAGGAAATTGAACCAAGACTTTTTTCATTTAACAGTCCCTATGGAGCTTGTGAAGAGTGTGAAGGAATTGGTATGAAGTTAAATGTTGATCCAAATTTAGTTGTGCCTGATGAAAGAAAAAGTTTAGCAGATGGAGCAATAGAACCTTGGTCAAAATCAACCACATTATATTATGCTCAAACTTTAGCATCTTTAGCAAAACATTATGGTTTTTCTTTAGATGAAAAATGGAAAAAATTGCCTAAAAAAATAAAAGATATTATTCTTTATGGTTCAGATGAAGATGAAATTAAATTCAATTATGATGATGGTTACGAGAAATATTCTTATAAAAAAACTTTTGAAGGTGTGATTAATAATCTTGAAAGAAGATTTTTAGAATCTGATAGTGAATGGAAAAGAGAAGCAATAGCTGAATATCAATCTGATACCGCTTGCGAAGCATGTAATGGTGACAGATTAAAAGAGGAGGCTTTATGTGTAAAAATCAATGATCTAAATATTAGTGAGGTAACAAAAAAATCTATTTTAGATGCATCAGAATGGTTTAAAAATTTAGAAAATAATCTTGATAAAAGACAATTTAAAATTGCTGAACATGTTTTAAAAGAAATAAATGAAAGATTAAATTTTCTTCTTAACGTTGGTTTAGATTATTTAACATTGTCTAGAGAATCTGGAACTTTATCAGGTGGTGAAGCTCAAAGAATAAGATTAGCTTCACAGATTGGATCAGGTTTGACAGGTGTATTATATGTTTTGGATGAGCCTTCAATTGGATTACACCAAAAAGATAATGTGAAGCTAATAAATGCATTAAAAAGATTACGAGATCTTGGCAATACGGTCATTGTTGTTGAGCATGATACAGAAACAATGGAAAATGCAGATCATATTATTGATCTTGGTCCTGAAGCTGGAAGTAATGGAGGAGAGATAACAGCACAAGGTTCATATGAAGATTTAAAAAAAGATAAAAATAGTATCACAGGTCAGTATCTTGCTAATAAAAAAACTATTGAAATTCCAAAATCACGACGTTTAGCTAAAAATGGAAGATTTGTTGAAATAAATGGTGCAAGTGGAAATAATTTAAATAACGTTAATCTTAAAATTCCAACTGGAACCTTTACTTGTGTGACTGGTGTTTCCGGAAGTGGAAAATCTACCCTAATATTACAAACATTGTTTCATGCTTTAAATCTAACTTTAAATAATAAAGCAAGAAAAGCACCTAAATCATTTAAAGGTTATAAAGGTGTAGAGTTAATTGATAAAATCATTGATATTGACCAATCCCCTATTGGTAGGACGCCTAGATCAAATCCAGCAACATATACAGGAGCCTTTGGACCTATTAGAGATTGGTTTACAAGTTTACCAGAAGCTAAAACTAGAGGATATAAACCAGGAAGATTTTCTTTTAATGTTAAAGGGGGTAGATGTGAGGCTTGTGAGGGTGATGGGGTAATTACATATGAAATGCATTTTTTGCCTGATGTTTATATACAGTGCGATGAGTGTAAAGGGACAAGATATAATAGAGAAACTTTGGAAATCAAATTTAAAGGTAAAAGTATTGCAGATGTTTTAGATATGTCTGTTGATGAAGGATGTGAATATTTTGAAAATATATCAAATATAAAAACAAAATTGTTAACTTTAAAAAAAGTTGGACTGGGTTATATAAAAATTGGTCAGCAAGCAACTACACTATCAGGAGGAGAAGCACAACGAATTAAGCTTGCAAAAGAACTTTCAAAAAGATCAACAGGAAGAACTATGTATATTTTAGATGAACCAACTACAGGTTTGCATCAACATGATATAAAAAAACTTTTAGAAATACTTCATACATTTGTAAAACTTGGGAATACTGTAGTTGTCATTGAACATAATCTAGATGTAATTAAAACAGCAGATTACATTGTGGATATGGGTCCTGAAGGAGGTGTAAAAGGAGGTAATATTGTCGCCGAAGGAAAACCTGAGGAAGTATGCAAGGTTAAGGACAGTTATACCGGTCAATTTTTAAAACCACTTTTGACCTAGATTAAAAACTTAAAAAAATTTAAAAATTAGTGTATAGTTTATAAGAATCATGAGCAGTTTATTATCATCATTATCAAAAACAGTTCACGCATCACTTGCGTTAGCAATCATTTTGTTTTTGGGATTATTTTATTTAAACGGTGGAATTGCTTTTGATACGTTATTCTGGAGCTGGTTGTTTAGATACATACATGTAATTGTTGCAATTATGTGGATTGGATTATTGTGGTATTTCAATTTTGTTCAGATTCCTAACATGGGAAAAATTCCAGATGAACAAAAACCAGCCATTGGTAAAGTAATAGCACCAGCAGCATTATTTTACTTCAGATGGGCTGCTGCATTAACTGTTATTTCAGGTTTAATTCTTGCCCTTCTTAATGGATATCTTCATGATGCAATGACTCTTAGTATTGGCTCAGGTGTTCCAAAACATACTGCAATTGGAATTGGAATGTGGTTAGGAATTATAATGGCTTTTAATGTGTGGTTTGTAATTTGGCCAAATCAAAAAAGGGCCTTAGGAATAGTAGAGAGTGATCCAGATACAAAAGCTAAGTCAGCTAAAACTGCGATGCTATTCTCAAGAACAAATACCTTGTTATCTTTACCTATGCTACTTTCAATGGTAGCTGCACAAAATATATATTAATTTATTTCTGATCGTCTTCTCTAAGAACAGTTTTTTGAGAAACTCTAAGTCTAACTAAAACAGTGTTAGCAATATAAATAGAAGAATAAGTTCCAAAAACAACGCCAAGTATCATTGCTAGTGAAAAACCTTTTAATATTTCTCCGCCAAAAAAATAAATTGCTAATAAAGCGAGTAAAGTAGTTGCAGAAGTTATTATAGTTCTAGACAAAGTTTCATTGATAGAAATATTAGTTAATTCAAAAATTTTTATATCTGAATATTTTCTTAAATTTTCTCGCACACGGTCAAAAATAACTACAGTATCATTCATTGAATATCCTACTATTGTTAACACAGCTGCAATTATTGATAAGTTTATTTCTAAACTAAATAATGAAAAAACTCCTAAAGTTACAATAACATCATGAAACAAAGCTAAAATTGCACCCAAACTAAATTGCCATTCAAATCTTATCCAAATATAAATTAACATTAATGCTAATGACAATGATATTGCTATAACTCCTGATTTTAGTAATTCAGCACTTACCTTTGGCCCAACATTCTCTACCCTTCTAAAATCATAGTTATTTCCAAAAGATTTATCTAAATTAGTCTTAATTTCTTCAATAATATTCTTTTTATTATCTTTATTTTCAAATTTTACTAAAAAATCTGTTTCATTGCCAAATTTCTTCACTGAGACATCTCCTAAATCCATTTGATTAAATCTATCTCTTAATGAACTTACATTTATTTTAGAATCTGAAGCTCTTAGTTCAATTAATGTCCCACCTTTAAAGTCTATACCAAAATTAAGCCCTTTAAATATTAACAGTAATAATGAAACAACAATTAATACTGATGAAAGTAAATTAAAGTGATTATAATATTTATTAAAGGCAATCATTAGATTAATTTTTCCTTATCTTTATTTCTTGACACATAAATACTAGTGAACAATCTTGCTATGAAATAGACTGAAAATAGCGTTGTAAATATTCCAACTCCTAAAGTTACAGCAAAACCTTTCACTGGACCTGAACCCATGAAAAATAAAATAATTGCAGCTAATAATGTGGTAATATTGGCATCTAAAATTGCTGTTCTTGATTTAGTATAACCGCCATCAAAAGCCAAAATATTATTAGTCTCGTCTTTTAATTCTTCTTTAATTCTCTCAAAAATTAAAACATTTGCATCAACTGCCATACCTACGGTTAAAATAATTCCTGCAATACCAGGCAATGTTAAAGTAGCTTCAAATAAAGTTAAAATACCCAAAAGAATAAACAAATTAACTATTAGTGTCACATTAGTTATCAATCCAAAAATTTTATATTTAACGAACATAAAAATTATAACCAACATAAAACCTATTGCCAAAGCAATCATTCCTGCATTAATTGAGTCTTGTCCAAGATCAGGCCCAACCGTTCTTTCTTCAATTATTTCTAATGGTGCTGGTAACGCTCCTGATCTTAATAATAAAGCTAGATCCGTTGCTGTTTGAAAAGTAAAGCCACCACTTATCTGACCAGATCCACTAGCAATCGTATCTCTAACAACAGGTGCACTAATAATTTTACCATCTAAAACAATTGCTAATTGCTTTCCAATACCAGTTGAAGTTGCCTTACCAAACCTTTTTGCTCCTACTCTATCTAAACTAAATGAAACAATTGTTTGGTTAGATTGCGTGTCCATTTTTGGTTGAGCATCAAGTAAGTTTTCACCGCTTATTATAATTCTTTTACTGACTGTGGCTTCTTCTAGACCATTTTCAAATTTTAACTTTTCAACACCAAAACGATCATTTTCGTCATTTGTTACAAATCGAAAAGTAAGGTTTGCAGTTTTACCAAGTAATGATTTTATTCTCATTGGATCATCTAATCCAGGAAGCTCTACTAAAATTCTGTTGTTTCCTCTTTTGAGTATATTTGGCTCATTAGTTCCAACCTCATCTACTCTCCTTCTAACAATTTCTATAGCTTGATCTTGAGAAGAAGTTTTAAGTTTAATTAAACCCTGTCTTGAAAAATTGACTTTAAAATTTAATCCTGTGTCTTCAATTTCTAACTGATGTGATTTAAATCTTGGGTAATAAGGGTTAAGGTCACTATTTTCATCCTGAAAAACATCTAAGACAGATTGCTTATTTTTATCTGTTACATTAAAAAAAATATTCTGATTATCTATTTTTATGTTGTTGATTTTAATATTTTTTTCTTTGAAGTAATTTCTAATTGTTGTTGTTAGGTTTTGTAATTTTTGTTCAATTACAGGTTCATTATCAATCTCAAGTAATAGATACGATCCACCCTGAAGGTCTAGTCCTAGATTAATTTTTTTATCAAAAAAATTATCATCAAATTTAAAAAGATTTGATGAAGCAATTAAAATAAATAAAACTGAAAAAAGAGTTATAAATAAAATTCTTAACTTAGAGAAATAAAGCACTTAACTAAAAATAATTATTTTTTAACTTCTTGAGTATTTGTATTAACAAGACTTTGAATACCAGTTGATTTAACTATCTCAACTTTTACGTTTTCAGCAATTTCTACTTCAACTTTATCATTGTCTATAAGTCTCTCCACAGTACCTGTAATTCCACCAGAAGTAACAACCTTGTCACCTCTCTTAAGACTTTCAACCATTGCTTTGTGCTCTTTAACTTTTTTTTGCTGTGGTCTGATTAAGAAAAAATAAAAAATAACAAAAATTAAAATTAACGGTATAAATTGTCCTATTCCTGAGCCTTCCATAAATCTCCTTATAAATTATGTGAATACTTATACTATCTGTGTAATTAAAACAACTTTATTTAGCTGAAATCAATTCCAAATTATTCATATACGGTCGCAGTACCTTAGGAACAATAATCGAACCATCTTTTTGTTGATAGTTTTCTAATACAGCAATTAAAGTTCTACCCACAGCTAAACCACTTCCATTTAATGTTCCAACAAAAACAGTTTCCTTGTTTTTATTTTTATATCTTGATTTCATTCTTTGTGCCTGAAATGTTGAACAAGAAGAGCATGATGATATTTCACGATACTTGTTTTCTGATGGTAACCACACTTCAATATCATAAGTTTTTTCTGCACTAAAACCCATATCACCTGAACATAAAATTACTTTTCTATAGGGTAACTCAAGCTTATCAAGAATATCTGTTGCACAGTTCGTCATTCGCTCTAATTCTTCTAGGCAATTTTCTTTCTCTACAATACTAACCATCTCAACCTTATAAAATTGATGTTGCCTAATCATTCCTTTAGTATCTTTTCCATAACTGCCGGCTTCTTTTCTAAAACAAGGTGTTGAGGCAACAAATCTCATTGGTAAATCTTTTTGGTCTACAATTTTATCTTTAACGATGTTTGTTAAAATTACTTCAGCAGTTGGAATTAAAAATTTTCTATCAGATCCTTCATCAAATTTTATTTCAAATTGATCATTTTCAAATTTTGGTAATTGACCTGTTCCATACATTGTATTATCAGAGGCAATCAACGGAGGTGAAATCTCTTGATAACCATTTTTAACAATATGAGTATCTAGCATAAAGTTAGATAAAGCTCGTTCTAGTAATGCTAACTCTTTTTTAACAAATACAAATCTTGATCCAGTTGTTTTTGTTGCAAGATCAAAATCAAGCATACCTAAATTTTCTCCAAGTTCGTAGTGAGATTTGGGTTTAAAATCAAATTCAGGAACTTTACCTGCTTTTAAAACTTCCACATTGTCATTTTCATCTTTTCCATTTGGAACATCCTGATGAGGTATGTTTGGTATACTTGATAAAATGTTATCTAATTCAGTTTTAGTATTTTTTTGTTGCTCAGCGATCTTCTCTAATTCAGTAGAGATTTCTTTAGATTTTTTAAATAAACTTTCATCTTTAGATTTTGAAATATCTTTTTTTTCTTTTTCTAAATTTTCTTTCTTTTGAATTAAATCTCTATTTAATTCATCAAGCTTTTTTAAATTATTAAAATCAATTTTAACTGAACGCTTTTCAAGATCTTTTTCAAATTTTGAATAGTCTTTTCTAATTTCTTTTAAATTATGCATCAGTCTTTTCTAAATTTTTGTTTTCTATAAATTTTACTGAAAATATTGATAATTCATATAAAATTAATAAAGGAATAGCTAAACCTATTTGAGTAATTGGATCTGGTGGTGTAAGCAATGCAGCAGCAGCAAATATAATTACTACAACATACTTTCTTCTTTCTTTTAGAAATTGACTGTCAACAACACCTATTCTTGCTAACAAACTTAAGACTATAGGTAGTTGGAAACTTATTCCAAATGCGAAAATTAACTTCATAACAAGTGACAAGTATTCATTTACTTTGGCTTCTAATTGAATTGGTAGACTTGTAGACATTCCTGTACTTTCAAATGATAAAAAGAATTTAATAGCTAGAGGCATTATCAAATAATAAACTAGCATACCTCCCAAAAAGAAAAGAATTGGTGTTAAGATAAGGTATGGAAGTATAGCAACTTTTTCATGTTTATATAAACCTGGGGCAATAAATTTCCATATTTGCATTAGAATAAATGGACAGGTCACGAAAAAAGCTGTGAAAAAAGATACCTTGATATACGTTAAAAAAGTTTCCTGTAAGGCGGTAAAAATAAGCCTTCTATCAGATCCATCATCTTTTACCGCTTGAGCAAAAGGATCAACTAAAAAACCATAGATATGTTCTGCAAAAATATAACAAATAACAAAAAAGATTATTAGAAATATAAAACTATGTATTAATCTTTTTCTTAGTTCTGTTAGATGGCTAACAAATCCACCTTCATTTTCTTCATTGCTCATCTTTTTTTGTTTCTTTTTTTATTTCATTATCAATTTTTTCATCATCAATATCTAAATTTGAAACTTCATTCTGAATATTGCTCACATATCTTTTTGCAGTCCCTATCCAAGAACCTGCTTTCTTTAACATGATTGGAAAATCTTTAGGACCAAGAACAACAATTGCAATACCAACAACAATTAATATCTCAAACCAACCAATAGTAGGCATGTGATTTAATCTTTGTTTTCTGAGTCTTTATTTTCGTCGGATATATTTTTTGGCTCTGTATCGTCAGTGACATCTGACGCCATTCCTTTTTTGAAACTTTTAATTCCCTTAGCTACATCACCCATCAGACTAGAGATTTTACCTCGTCCAAATAATAAGACTACTAATATAACTACGATTGCTATTTGCCAAATTCCTATGCTCATGAAAAACTTATAACCTTTTTATGCTTAATTTAAAAGTTACTTTTTTGTTAATCTTTCTCTTCTGTATCAAGAGTGCTGTTTAACATCTCGTCAATATTAGAATAAATATCCTCTTTTTTTTCTTCTTGTTTTTCTTTGTAAAATTTTCCAGTTCCAAAAATTGCATTATCAACACTAGAACTGTCAATTAATCCAGCAGCACCTAATTCATCAATTGTAGGCAAATCAGATAATTTTTGAAGATTAAAATGACTTAAAAATTCATCAGTTGTAACATACTGAATTGGTCTACCTGGTACATCTTTACGACCTCCTGGTTTCACCCAGTTGAGTTCCATCAATATTTCAAGAGTATTCGTTCCAAATGCAACACCTCTTATCTCCTCAATCTCAGCTCTAGTAACAGGTTGGTGATAAACGATTATGGCTAAAGTCTCAACAGCAGCTCTAGAAAGTTTTTTTTCGACCGTCCTTTCTTGTGACATAATATTTGACAAATTAGGAGAAGTTCTGAAAGACCACTTTTCTTTTATGCAAACTAGATTAATTCCACGTTTAGAGTATTCTTGCTGCAACTTTTCTAATGATTTAGGTACGCTACCTTTTTTAGTAACTTTGCTTTCGATTGTATCAACATCTAATGGTTCAGCAGCAGCAAAAATTACTGCTTCAATTTCTTTTTCCAAATCAGATAGCTTAGATGGAAATTTAACGATATTATCTTTTGAAATTTTTTCTTTTTTAATCATTATTTTCCTTCACATAAATATCGTCAAATAATTTATCTTGTTTCATAGTCAGGTTTCCTTCTTTAACTAATTCTAATGAACCAGCAAAAATTCCTGCTTTCCCAGTACGTTTATATTTTGAGCCGCTTTTAAAATTTTTAGGAATTAAATCATCTAATTTTTTCCAATCAATTAATTTACCAAAAAACTCTCTTATAGTTTTAATTCCATCCTCAGCAGTAAAGACAGGTAATTTTGGAATATTCATTTTTTGAAAGTCTTTGGTCATAATAATTGTTGAATATGCCTTAAGTAGTTCAAATAAACTTAAATTATATTCTGTACTATAAATAGATCTTATATTTCCTTTCATTCCTCTTGATCGAATTTCTCTACCCAGTCTTTTTCTTTTTAGCATTTGTTCAGAAAGTAATCTTATTAGTTCTAATTTTTTTAGTTGTAATTTTAATTTTTCAGCAACTTCTTGAACTTTAAATTCTTCTTCTGGAGTTCCCGGAAGTAATAGTTTAGATTTCAAATATGCTAACCAAGTTGCCATTAATAAATATTCTGAAGCAATTTCTAAATTTAAGTCTTTTTCTTTTGTTAGATAATCGTGAAATTGATCTGCTAACTTTGTAATTGATATCTCTTCAAGATCTACTTTTTGAGCTTTTGCTAAATCTAAAAGTACATCTAAAGGACCATTATAGTTATTTAAATCGACATTAAATAATGCAGAATCAGAAATAGTCATGCTCAGATATTAACTTAAAATTTTATAAAATAGTGATGTTTTTTTTATAATAAAATTACTAACCTTAGGTGAATTATCACCAACCACCTTCATTTCAGACATTTTACCATTGCAGTGAAGAGCAATATTACAACCTGCACTAAATGTTTTGATTGTATTGGTTTTTAAATCATCTTTTAAACTTTTCATTGATAAATCATCTGAAATCAAAATGTTTTTAAAACCAATTTTTTTTCTAATTAAATTAATAATTTTTTTAGAGTGTGTAGCTGTATATAATCTATCAATACTTTGATATATTACATGTGCTGTCATTGCAAAATAACTTTGTTTTTTCTTGAATGGAAAAAAATCATTTTTATTCAAATAACTCAACTTTTTGTTAACTACAGGTGTAAATTTATGACTATCTACCTTAGCTAATCCATGTCCTGGTATGTGTTTCATCACAGTTCCGATGGAATTTTCATGAAAATAATCAATACAAATATCTCCAATTTTAGAGATATTTTTTTTATTTTTTGAAAAAGACCTATCACCAATAATGTTGCTAGCTCCTTTAACTCGAATATCTAAAACAGGAACAGTATTTATATTAACACCGATTGATTTAAGCAAATACGAAGTTTTATCGATAAATAATTTATAAATAATATTAAATTTTTTCTTATCTTTTGTGAATAAATTGCCAAAATATTCAGAAGTCAAATTATCAAATGAAATAACTTTACTTAATCGATTTACACGTCCACCTTCTTGATCAATTAATATTGGGTATTTTTTGTCTTTAAATATCTTTTTTATTTTGTCAGTTAATTTTTTAGTTTGTTCAATTGAATTTATGTTTCTTGAAAACAAAATAACTCCCCATGGTTTATATTTCTTTAAAAAAATAATCTCTTTTTTTGATAATTTTGATGATTTTAAACCAACAATAAAAGCTCTTCTATTCTTAATCATTCTCTAAAAGTTTCCAAAAATTAAACTTTTTTTTCTTTTTTTTGTTTGTTTGCTTAACGTATTCTATTACATTTTGTGTATCATTTTCCAAAACAGGTAAATTTTTTGAGTATAATTTAATTTTTTCATCATTATTTTTATAAGATCTGTATGATTTCTTCTTATTTTCATCTGAAAAATAATATCTGCCAGTTAAAAAAATAAATAAAGCAATTACAACAATAAAGATTAAATACTTAATTTCTTTTAGCATTACATTTTATTTGGCGTATCTACGCCAACTATATCCATTCCTGATTTTATAACGTTAGATATTGCTTTTAAAAAAATTAATTTATCTGGTGAAACAGTTTTTTGATCATTAATAAATCTTTTTTCTGGGTTTTGTTTACCAAGATTCCAATACGAATGAAATTCTGAGGCAAGATCATATAAATAAACAGGTATTCTATGTGGCTCTAATTTTGAACCAGCTGCGTCAATACATTTGGGCCATTCTGAAATCTTTTTTAAAATTTTGATCTCATCATTTGAGTATTCAAAACTAAAATCATCTAATTCAATTTTTGAATTTAAATCTTTATCAATATGTCTAAAGACAGATGAGATTCTGGCATAACAATATTGAACATAATATAACGGATTATCTTTTGATTTTTCTTTTACAGCATCAAAATCAAAATCTAATTCCACGTCACTACTTCTGTTTAGCATAATAAATCTAGTTGCATCTTTTCCAACTTCTTCAATTAAATCGTCAACCGTAATGTAGTCACCTTTTCTTTTAGACATCTTAAATGGTTTGTTATCTTTAATTAATTTTACAAGCTGACTAATTTTACAAATCAGTTTATCTTTTTTTCCTGATAAAGCTTCAACTGAGGATGAAATTCTTTTGATGTAACCAGCATGATCTGCACCAAGAATATTTATTAAATAATCAAATTTACGATCTACTTTATTTTTATGATATGCAACATCACTTGCAAAATAAGTCCATGTTCCATCCGACTTTTGTAATGCTCTATCTTTATCGTCACCAAAATCTGTAGATTTAAAAAGTAACTGTTCTCTTTCTACCCAGTTCTTATCATCTTCACCAGCTGGAGCTTTAATTTTTCCTTTGTATACAAATTTATTCTTTTCTAAAAATTTTATTACACTCTCTACTTCGTTATTTAAAACAATACTTTTTTCACTAACAAAATTATCATGATTAATTCCTAAACTCTTAAGGTTCTTTTTAATTAAAAGTAGCGCCTGTTCTATAGATAAAGCTGTTAACTTATCGTTTATTTGATCATAATTATCAAAATTTAGATCTGAATTATTTGAAACTATATTTTTCGCAAAATCGATTAAATAATCCCCTGGATACAAATCAGGATTATCTTGAGGAAAAGTTTCGTTAAATTTTATTTCTCTAATTCTAAAATAAACTGATTTTGTAAAATTTATAATTTGATTACCATAATCATTAACATAATACTCTTTTGTAACCTTGTGCTTATTAAATATTAACACATTAGAAATAACATCGCCTAAAATAGCTCCTCTACAATGACCAACATGTAAGGGTCCTGTGGGATTAGCTGATACAAATTCAACTAAATAATTATTTTTTTTCTCTTTTTCATTAATTCCAAATTTTCCAGCGTTATCAATTATTTCTTTAATAAAGTTTGACCAAAAAGATGGCTTAAATTTAATATTTATAAAACCAGGTTTAGCAACTGATATGTTTTCTATTTGATCATCGCTATTTTTTATTTCAGGTGCAAGTTTTTCTGCTAATTGTATTGGAGAAGTTTTGTTTAGTTTCGATAAAACCATTGCAACATTAGTTGAAATATCACAATCAAATTTTGGAGGCGGTATTTCCGCATTAATCCCATTGAAACTTTCTGGAACGATAAGTTGATTTTTTTTACTAAGTTCAACAATAATAGATTTAATTTTATCTAGATATAATTCAAAAATATTCATTTATTATCGTTATAAAGGTTAATTGCGTATCTGTCTGTCATACCAGATATAAAATCTGAAATAGCTCTATATTTGTCTTTAGTCAATTGCTCTTTAGTAAGAAATTTTCTAGGATTTGATTTAATTATTTTAAATAATTTCTTAATTATCATTTTACCTCTTTGATTCTTATTAAGCACTGATTTATTGTCATACATTCTATGTCTTAAAAATGATCTGATTTCTTGCTCAGAATTTTCTATTTTATCTGAAAAAGAAACTATTAATTGATTTGATTTTGATACATCTTTTAATGACTTAATTTTAAATTTTTTAATATTTTTTTCTGTATTACTTAGTAAATCTCTAATCATAATATCTATTGAATCTCTGATGATTTGATAAATAGCAATTTTATAATTTTTTTTATTTATTTTATTTTTATATCTTTGGTAAATATTTTTGAAAAAATCTAATTCTACTAATTCCTCAAGTTTAAATAGGTTTGCTTTAATTCCATCCTGAATATCATGATTATTATAGGCAATATCATCTGATATAGCTGATATTTGAGCTTCTAATGATGGATAGGTATTAAAGTTAATTTTATTTTTGAAAACTTTTAAACCAATTAGTTTATTGATCATGCTTAGATCATCTGCTGGTCCATTATGTTTTAAAAGTCCTTCTAAAGTTTCAAGAGTTAAATTTAATCCAGCAAATTTAAAATATTTATTCTCTAAAAACATTACTATTCTCAATGTCTGAAGATTATGATCAAAACCACCATAATTTTGCATACATTCATCTAGAGCATCCTCTCCTGCATGACCAAATGGAGTATGACCTAAATCATGTGCAAGACTTAAAGTTTCAGCTAAATCTTCATTTAATTTTAGATATTTTGCAATTGATCTTGCTATTTGAGCAACTTCAATTGAATGAGTAATCCTAGTTCTAAAATGATCCCCTTCTGTGTTAACAAATACTTGGGTTTTATGCTTTAATCTTCTAAATGATGCGCTGTGTATTATCCGATCTCTATCGCGTTGAAAAGGAGATCTGTATTTTGAATTAGCCTCTTTATTAAGTCTGCCTTTACTTTTAAATACGCCTAACAAAGTGTCTTTTTTCATCCTTTAATTTAAATAATTAAGTATTATATTAGTAATATCAGTGTTCAGACATGATTAAAGAAATTAAATTTACGGATAAAGCGTTAAAACAAATAGATAATTTGTTGTCAAAAAAAGACAAAGGATCATTCTTCAGAATCGCTATCAAAGGCGGAGGATGTTCTGGTTTTCAATATGAATTTACATTTGATAAATCAAAACAAGATGATGATTTAAATTATCAAAATATTTTAATTGATAAAACTTCAGCTGATTTGCTTAAAGGATCTGAGGTAGATTATGTGTCTGAACTTATAGGTGAACAATTCAAAATTTCTAATCCACAAACCAAATCTTCATGTGGTTGTGGAGTTTCTTTTTCACTTTAATGCTCATTTCATCTTGGAATGTAAACTCGGTAAGAGCAAGAATTGAAAATATCAAAAGCTATTTATTAAAATATAAACCAGATATTTTAATGATGCAGGAAATCAAAACTGAAGATGTTAATTTTCCATATGATGATTTTTCATCAATGGACTATGAAAGTCATGTTTTTGGTCAAAAAAGTTACAATGGTGTAGCAATTATATCTAAAAATAAACTAAAAAATGTCAAAACAGATTTAATTAAGGATAAGTTAAAACAATCAAGAATAATTTCAGCTGAATTTGAACATAAAAAAAAAAATATACAATTAATAAATATTTATACCCCTAATGGTAATCCTGTAGATACTGAAAAATATGATTATAAAAAAAATTGGCTTGATCAATTAATAAAGCAATTAAAAACTTTATCTAAAAAAAATTCAAATATTATTTTAGCTGGTGATTTCAATATTATCCCTTCAGCAGAAGATGTTTATAATGTTAAAAGTTTTGAAGATGATGCTTTATACCGACTTGAAATAAGAAAAAAATTTAGAGAAATGATTAATCTTGGTTTTAATGACGTCTACAGACATTTTTATGAAGATAAAGAAGGATATACATTTTGGGATTATATGAGAGGTGCATGGCAAAAAAATAATGGCATGAGGATAGATCATTTTTTAGTTTCAAATTCTATAATTGATCAAATTAAAGATATTAATATTAATAAAGATCCACGTGGAAGAGAAAAGCCTTCTGATCACACACCAATTGAGATTAATTTAGCTTAAAGATTTAATTTTATTTACTAGTTCTTCGTTAATATTTCTTGGACCAGTGTCCATTCTATTTTTATGACGTCTTTCTCCAGGTAATCTTACTTCACCCATTGATTTCATTTTTTCAAAAAATTCCTCAGCATGTTTTTGCCAATTAGTTCCTGAGGTTTTATCTGGGTTAATGGCTAGTATAAATTCACCACCACTTGGAGGACCACCATCATTATTATCTTTGGCAGCAGTTTCAAAACTAAAATTGTCACCAACTAATGCACCTGCCATTAATTCTACCATCATTGCAATTGCAGAACCTTTGTAACCACCAAAAGGTAATAAAACACCACCATCAGCAATTTCGCCTGGATCCGTTGTTTCTTTACCATCTTTAGTTAAACCTGTTCCAAGTGGAACTTTATGCCCTTCTCTTTTAGCAACTTGAACTTCTCCCATTGCCATTGAAGCAGTTGCCATGTCATAAACAACTGGTGTTTTACCTGGACGTGGCCAAGCAAATGAAATTGGGTTCGTTCCAAATAATGGTTTAATAGCACCTGCAGGTGCAACAGCTGGCTTATAAGATGTACAAGCAAATGCAACTAAACCATCTTCTGCTAATTTTTCTGTTTCAGGCCACATAGCAGCCATATGATGTGAATTATTTATTGCTAACACAGCTACACCATTTTCTTTTGCAGCTTTTGCTAATTCTGGCAAACCTTTATTTAAAACAACAGGAGCTAAACAATTGTTACCTTCAACTTTAATTACAGATGGAGATATTTTTTTTACTTCTGGTTTTCCTTTTCCATTTATCTTTCCACCTTTAAGACCTGTTACATAAGCTGGTAATCTGAATAAACCGTGCGATAGAGAACCATCTCTTTCAGCATTTCTAATTAAGTCTGATAAAATTGATGCTGTTTCATCATCACAACCATTTGCCAAAAGAGTTTTTTTAGCTAGTTCAAATATTTCGTCTAAAGTTAATGAAACTGTGCTCATTATTTTGATTTACATTTTTTACATAAACCAAAAAATTCTAAATTGTATTTGCTATATTTCATTCCAGAGTCATCTGAAAAATTAGATAAATATTTTGAAAGTTTTGAATTACTTATTTCAGATACATTTTCACAACTTTCACAAATTGAAAAAGCTGTCGCTTTAGAAACCTGACAGCTTGAATTTTGACAAGCTATAAAAGCATTTCTGCTTTCAATCTTATGAATTTTTCCTATTTCAACTAATTTATCTAGTGCCCTGTAAACTTGTAAAGGAGCTTTAATTCCTTTTTTTTGAACATTAAAAAGGATTGAATAAGCTTTCATTGGTCCACCAGATTTATCAATTAAGTCAAAAATTATTTTTTGATTTTTGGATAGGTTATGTTCTTTTTGCATCTTTAAATTCTTATCAATAAGTTATCAGTTTTTCAATTTAATCGATTGTTTAATATTAAGTAAAGACAACATAAATAAAATCAAAGAGGCCATTATAATTGAAGGCCCAGATGATGTATTAAATTCTAGAGATGAAAATAACCCTAATACAACTGACAATAAACCACCTATAATTGAGTAAATTACCATTTTAATTGGACTATCTGAAATATTTCTAGCCATAGCTGCTGGAATAATTAACATTCCTGTAATTAATAATAGTCCAACCATTTTAATTGATATTGCTATTACAGCAGCCATTAGAATTGTAAATATTGCTTTTGCCCTATCGGGATTTAATCCTTCTGCTTCAGCTAATTCGTAATTAACTGTAGAAGCGAATAATGGTTTCCAAATTAATTTTAGAACTAGTAAAATTACAGCACCACCAGTCCATATGATTAACAAATCATCTGTTGTTACAGCTAATATATCGCCAAATAATAGACCCATAATATCAAAACGAATAAATGTTAAGAAACCAATTACTACTAATCCAACTGCTAGTGAGGAATGAGCTAAAAGACCAAGCAATGCATCACCAGGTAAGTTTGTTTTCTTTTGAAGTTGAATCAAAATTAGAGCTATTAGTGAAGAAATAATAAATACAGATAATGCAATATTTAGTTCAAGTGTATAAGCCATTGTAACACCAAGCAAAGCCGAGTGAGCAAGAGTATCACCAAAATATGACAACCTTCTCCAAACAACAAAACAACCAAGAGGTCCTGTAACTAAAGCAATACCCAAACCTGCAACTAAAGCTCTTATAAAAAAATCATCAAACATTTAATTTTTTTTTATTTCACCTTCATCTAAATGCACATGATCATGTTTATGCTCATAAACAGAAAGGATTTGAGAAGCTTGTTCACCGAACAAAGTTTTATATTCATTGTTTCTTGCAACATCCATTGGTGAACCAGAGCAACATACATGACCATTTAAACAAACTACATGATCTGTTGCTGTCATTACTGTATGCAAATCATGTGAAATTAATAAAATACCACAGTGTAAACTGTCTGAAATTTTTTTTATTAATTCATATAAAGCTATCTCGCCTGTATAATCTACTCCTTGAACTGGTTCATCAAGAACTAATAGTTCTGGTTTTTTACATATTGCTCTTGCAATTAATACTCTTTGAAATTCACCACCTGACAAATTTCCTAAACTTTTATTTTTTAAATGAATAACTCCAGTTAGTGATAAAGCTTCATCTATTTTCTCTTCTTTAATATTTTCTGTAAGCAACATAAAGTCTCGAACCCTTATAGGTAAAGTCCAATCTATTGAAATTTTCTGAGGTACATAGCCAACTTTATTGGTATATTTTTCAACGCTTCCTTCTATATTTTTATAAATACCTAAAGCAATTTTAGCTGTTGTACTTTTACCTGAACCATTAGGACCAATTAGAGTAACAATTTTTCCTTTTTCAACTGCAAGTGTTACTCCTTCGACAAGCCATTTACCATTTTGCTTAAAACCTGCGTTGTTTAATTTAACTAATATGTTGTTTTCTCTGCTCATATACTACTTGACTTATAAATGTTATATTATTACATAGTGTTATATTATAACAACCAATAAAATATTTTACTTATGAAAAAACTAAAAAAAATACCTTTTATCCTTTCATTATTGTCTTTATTGACATTCTTTACACCAACTAACGCTGATATTAAAGTAGTTGCATCTATTAAGCCAATACATTCTCTTGCAAGCTACCTTATGGATGGTGTTGCTAAACCTGATTTAATAGTTGATGGCTACGCATCTCCACATGGATTTGCAATGAAGCCATCACATGCAAAAATGTTACAAAATGCTGACTTAATTTTTTGGGTTGGAGAGGATTTGGAAAATTTTTTAGAAAAACCGTTAAAATCAATTGCAAAAAAAGCAGAAAAAATTGAATTAATGGAAATCAAAGGATTGCAAGTATTAAAATTTAGAGAAAGAAATATTTTTGATGATCATGATGATCACGGACATGACGATCATGATGACCATGGTAAAAAAGAAGATGATCACGACGACCACGATCATGATGACCATGGTAAAAAAGAAGATGATCACGATGACCACGATCATGATGACCATGGTAAAAAGGAAGATGACCATGACGATCATGGACATGACGATCACGGTAAAAAAGATGGTCACGATGATCATGACGACCATGATGGACATGAAGGCCACCACCACGGTGAATTTGATCCACACATTTGGTTAGATCCTGTAAATGCCAAAGTTATATTAAAGGAAATGGCTGAACACTTAATTGAAAATGATTCAAAAAACGAGGCTACTTATAAAAGTAACTTGAAAAAAGCTCTTAATGATATTGATAAGCTTACTGCAGATGTTAAGGCTGAGTTAAATAAGAGTGTTGCTTCAATTGTTTTTCATGATGCATATCAATATTTTGAAGAAAGATTTAACGTAAATATTTTGGGTGCTTTCACAGTTAACACTGATGTAATGCCAGGTGCAGAACAATTAAAAGAAATTAGAGAGATAATTGAGCATGATAAAGTTGCATGTGTATTTTCAGAGCCTCAATTTAACCCTGATATTATTAAAGCTGTTGCAAAAGATATGAATATTAAAACTGGAGTAGTGGATCCTTTGGGAGCTACTTTAAATCCAGGAAAATCATTATACTTTGATTTAATAAGAAACATGTCTGCATCCTTTAAAGGTTGCTAATAGTTATTAATGGAAAACAAGCACCAAGTACCTGTTACTGTTTTAACAGGTTTTCTTGGTGCTGGAAAAACAACACTTCTTAATAGAATTCTAACAGAACAGCACGGCCAAAAGTACGCCGTTATTGTAAATGAATTTGGTGAACAAGGTATTGATAATGACCTTGTGGTGGATGCTGACGAGGAAGTTTTTGAAATGAACAATGGCTGTATATGCTGCACAGTCAGAGGTGACCTAATTAGAATACTTAGTGGGTTAATGAAGCGAGCTGATAAACTTGATGCAATTATAGTTGAAACAACAGGTTTAGCAGATCCAGCTCCTGTAGCTCAAACCTTCTTTGTAGATCAAGATGTGGCAAATAAAACAAAGCTAGATGCAATTGTTACAGTTGCTGATGCAGTTCATCTAAGCTCACAAATTGAAGATCATCACGAAGCAGAGGAACAAATTGCTTTTGGTGATGTAATATTACTAAACAAAATAGATCTTGTGAAAGATGAGAATATAGACGTAGTAACAAAGAGAATTCGTAAAATTAATCCTTTTGCTAAAATTATTAAAACAACAAAATGTGGGGCACCACTAAAGGAAATTCTTAATCTTGATGCTTTTAGTTTAAAACGTATTTTAGAGGTAGAACCAGATTTTCTCGAGTCAGATCATGATCATGAGCATGATGATGATGTTACAAGTTTATCATTCGTATCTGAAAAACCTCTGGACATGGAAAAATTTCAAAACTGGTTTGGAAAACTTTTGCAGACAAGAGGTCAAGATATTATGAGAACTAAAGGAATACTTGATTTCAAAGGTGAAAATGATCGATACGTATTTCAAGGTGTTCATATGTTGATGGACGCTTCTCCAATGGGAAAATGGCCAGACGATAAAGAACGTAGCTCTAGACTAGTGTTTATTGGACGTAACCTAGAAACCATGAATTTAAAAGAGGGATTTGAAGCCTGTAAATCAGAATGACAACTGATTTAAATCAATTTCCACAGTTAGATAAAACTAAATTTGAGCAAAGAGGAATTCAGTTGGAAATTGGAGTTCCAGTAACCTGCGCAGTTTCAATTGGTAATTATATAGCTGCTGGTTTTGGCGATGGTACTATAAGAATTTTCAGTTCTGGAGAAAAACACAAAACTTTAAAGGCTCATAAAGGTGTGATTCTTTGTATGGCAAAGGATGGTGATAATATTTTAACTGGTGGTGATGATGGTTATTTTTTAAAAATTTCACTTAACGGAGAAATAAATGAAATTACAAACTTTGGTTCACGATGGGTTGATCATGTTGCAGCACATAATGGAAACCTAGTTTGTTCTTCAGGTAAGGTAGTTTATTATTGGGATAAAAATAAAAAAGAACCAAAATCTTTAAATCATGATAGTACAATTGGAGGTTTGGCATTTGATGCTAAAGGAAGACGGTTGGCTGTATCTAGATACGGAGGTGTTACAGTTTGGAAAAAAGATTACAGCAATAAGTGGAAATCAACAAAATTAGATTGGAAAGGTTCTCACAATAAAGTGAGTTTTAGCCCAGATGGTAAATACTTGGTAACTTCCATGCAAGAAAATGTACTTCGTTGCTGGCGTTTAAAAGATAAACTTGATTTTGCTATGTCAGGATATGGCTCAAAAGTTAAAAGTTTTGCTTTCATTGATGATACAAGTTACTTGGCAACATCAGGAGCAATAGATGCAATATGTTGGCCTTTTGATGGTGAAGGACCAATGGGTCGTAAACCTATCTGTCTTCCTTATATAGGAAATAAACAAGTTACATTTATAGAACCATTCCCTGATGAAAAAGCAATTTTTGCTGGTTTGAGTGATGGTTCTGTTTTTTTATCTCAAATTGAAAATGAGAATAATACTATAATAATTAGAAGTTTCACAGGTTCTGAAGTTAGTGCAATCGCAATGACTGACGATAAATCAAGTATATTTATTGGTGACATGAGTGGAAATACTTTGTGGACTTCGATTTGGGATCAATAAAAAATGTTTAATAAAAAAAAACCAAATTTAGAAACAATTCAGAATTTAAAAAATTATTTTATAAAAAAATATGAAATACCAGAAAGTACAATTTTAAGCATTGCAGAATTAAATTGTCATGAACCTGATTGTCCCCCAACCGAGACAGTAATAACTGCTAGATCAATAGATGGATCTACTAAAAACTGGAAAATTCATAAACCTATAGATGAAATAAGTGAAAATGACATTAATGATTTAGAATAAAAATTGTTATTTATTGTAGAGAATTTTTTCTTGTTTCATATAATAAGATATGATGAATGATTTAAATTTATTTAAAAAAAATGGCTTTCTAGTTAAAGAAAATCTAATTTCTCAAACAAAGATAAATAAAATAAATAAAATTGTTAATGAAGTAATTTCAAAAGAAAAAAAGAGAAAAAAAGGTAATGGTGCAAATGGAACTCAATCCTATAATAATTACCATTTTGTCTACAATTCAGGTTCTTCAAAAAATAAAGAAATTTTAAGACTAAATAATCCTCAGAACAGACATAAAGTTTTCTATGAATTATCTAGAGATAAAAGAATTATATCCATAGCTAAAAAATTATTAGGTGGAACAGTTAGATTCCATCTGGGTAAATTAAATTTTAAACTACCAAATAAGAAAAAAGGCAGTGAAATTGGATGGCATCAAGATTGGGCTTTTTACCCTCATACGAACGATGATTTGATTACAGTTGGTATATATTTAGATGATTGCTATGAAAAAAATGGGCCACTTAAAATAATAAAAAAATCACACAAAAAGAAATTGTACAGCCACCATAGCAAAGAAAATTATTTTGTTGGAAAAATAGACACTAAGAAAAATAAAATAGGAACTAAGGATAGTGTTTCCATAACCGGAATGGCTGGAACAGTAGTATTTTTTCATTGTAGATCAGTTCATGGGTCTGGACACAATCAAATGAATAACTCAAGACCCTTAATTTTATTTGGTTATAGAGCTTGTGATGCGTGGCCATTAATTAATGATGGAAACCCCCATCCTGAAGTTAATTTAGAAAATTATGACAAAAATATTATTGTAGGAAATAAATCAATAAAACCAAGATTGACTAAAGTTCCAACTATAATCCCACTACCTAAGAAGAAACATTATATTTCTATCTACGAACTTCAAAAAAATTAGATCAAATTTTAAATTAGAGAATAACCAGAGGATCTTACAGTCCTTATAAGTTCTTTTTTATTTTGGATATTAATTGATTTTCTTAATCTTCTGATATGAACATCAATAGTTCTGCTTTCAACATTTATATTGTTGGGCCAAACATTTTCTAAAATCTGGTCTCTAGAATAAACTCTCTTTGGATTTACCAAAAAAAATTCTAGTAACCTAAATTCCGTTGGTCCAAGTTGTATTTCTTTTTTATCTCTGTAAACCCTTTTTTCAATTCTATCTAAAACTAAATCTTCAAACTCTAAATTATCAGATACAGTGTTAGGGTTAGATCTTCTTAAAACAGCTTTAATTCTTGCCATAAGCTCATTAAAACTAAATGGTTTAGTTAAATAATCATCAACACCACTATCTAAACCTTTTATTTTATCTTCCTCTTCGCCTTTAGCAGTTAACATAATTACAGGTAAATTTTTGATACTATTGTCTTTTCTAATATTTTTACAAATTTCAATACCGGAGAGATCAGGCAGCATCCAATCTAATAAAAGTAAATCTGGCTGAAATTTTTTCAATTCTTTTAAACCATCATTGCCATTTACTGATGATGAAACTATAAAACCATTTTTTTCTAGATTATGTTGAACTAATTGAATTATTGAAGGTTCGTCCTCAATAATAAATATTTTGCCATTCATTTTATTGCTGAATAACTTTTCCTTTAGGTCTGCTTCCTTTTAAATATTCACCTTTTATTAAATAACATATTGATTCAGCAATATTTGTTATATGATCACCTGCTCTTTCAAGATTTTTTGTTGCAAAAATTAAATGTGTTGAAAAATCTAAATTCTTTTTATCTTTAGAAAGAAAATCAATTACACTTTCCATAGCAATATAAGTAAGGTCATCCACTTGCTCGTCTTTTTCCCATACTTCTTTTGCTTTATCATAATTTTTATTAACATAACTATCGAGTACATCATTTAACTGCTTTATAACTAAATCACCTAGTCTTTTTAAATTACCTAAAAGTTCCTCAGGTAAATCTAATGGAAGTGGCTTAACTTTTTTTGCATTACTTTTAGATAAATCTCCAATTCTTTCCAAATCTTGAGATATTTTTAATGAACTAATTGTTTCTCTTAAATCAATTGCCATTGGTGCTCTCTTTACCAGCAAAGTCATTATTTGCGTATCAATTTTAGATCTAAATTTATTAATTTCATCATCACTTTTAATAATTTTATCAATAGAATCTTTATCTACTTTTATAACTGCGTCCATAGAGTCGACCAATTGTGACTCGGTTAAACTTCCCATTTTTATGACAGAGTCAATTAAGTATCTTAATTCTTCTTCATAAGATTTTACTGTATGTTCATTACTCATAATTTATCCAAATCTACCTGTAATATAGTCTTGTGTCATTTTATTGTCAGGATTTTTAAAAATTTTCTCTGTTTTGCCTACTTCGATTAATTTTCCTAGGTGAAAAAACCCTGTTTTCTGTGAAACCCTAACTGCTTGAGCCATTGAATGAGTCACAATTACTATAGTGTAGGTTTTTTTAAGCTCATCTATTAATTCCTCAATTTTTGCTGTTGCTATTGGATCTAAAGCTGAACAAGGTTCATCCATCAATATAACCTCAGGATTTACAGAAATTGCCCTTGCAATGCAAAGACGTTGTTGTTGACCTCCTGATAAGCCTGTACCTGGCTCATCAAGTCTATCTTTAACTTCTTCCCATAATGCAGCTTTCTTTAAACTATTTTCCACGATTTCATCTAATTCACTTTTAGTTTCACCTTTTCCATGAATTTTTGGACCATAAGAAATATTATCATATATACTTTTTGGAAATGGATTTGGTTTTTGAAAAACCATCCCCACTCTCTCTCTTAAAGATACTACATCTAAATTTTTATCATTGATTTCAACACCATCTATTTCAATGTTTCCAGATACTTTACAAATATCAATTACATCGTTCATTCGGTTAATACATCTGATGAAAGTAGATTTTCCACATCCAGATGGTCCAATTAAAGCAGTAACTTCTTTTTCGTTTAAATCTAAATTCACATTAAACAAAGCTTGTTTTTCTCCATAATAAACGTTTAGATTTTTAGATTTTATTTTTACATTATTCATTAGTTCCATCTTTTCTCAAATTTTTGTCTTAAGTATACAGCTAAAAAATTCATTACAATCAAAAAACTTAATAACATCATAATAGTGGCTGATGTTTTTTCAACAAACCCTCTCTCAGCAGATTCTGACCATAAATAGACTTGTACGGGTAAAGATGAAGAAGGATCAATTGGTGTTGACGGAATATCAACAACAAAAGCTACCATTCCTATCAAAATTAATGGAGCTGTTTCTCCTAATGCTTGTGCTAATCCAATAATAGTTCCTGACAAAGTACCAGGTAAAGCTAAAGGAACTACATGATGAAATACAGATTGAAATTTTGATGCACCTACTGCTAACGCACCTTCTCTTATTGATGGAGGTACCGCCTTCAAAGAAGCCCTACAAGGAATTATTATTCTAGGTAAAGTCATAAGCGCCAAAGTAATACCAGCTACTAGAGGAGTAGATCTTGGTAATTGAATTGTAGCTAGAAGTATTTGAAGAGCCAATAAACCATAAACAATTGAAGGTACAGCAGCCAAGTTATTAATATTTATTTCTATGAAATCAGTGATTTTATTTTTAGGTGCGAATTCCTCTAGGTAGATCGAAGCTAATACTGCTACTGGAAATGCCAATAATAGACAAATTAAAATACTGTAGAAAGAGCCTACAAGAGCACCACCTATACCAGCTAT
>CACJYB010000007.1 GCA_902597515.1 uncultured Pelagibacteraceae bacterium | reverse complement strand
TAAATTAATTTTTTTACTTTTTCTTTAAGTTCTTTGTAAACATGATGTTTAAAATCAACAACAACATCAGTAATTAAATCTAAGTCGATCCACTTCCAATCTAAAAATTCTGGATTAGATGTATTAATATTTATTTCA
The DNA here is from genome assembly GCA_902597515.1 of uncultured Pelagibacteraceae bacterium. Taxonomy (GTDB): domain Bacteria; phylum Pseudomonadota; class Alphaproteobacteria; order Pelagibacterales; family Pelagibacteraceae; genus Pelagibacter. The sequence continues at coordinate 36,344 of CACJYB010000007.1, read as the reverse complement.
TTATCATTTCCAATAAATCGCATTAAAAACCATTTTTGCTTCTGACCTTTGTACTTACCTTTCCAAATAATACCTAGTAATCTATCAGGTAAATCATAGGTTAATGTACCATCTAATTCTTTTATAAGTTCTACGCTTTTGATACTTGTTTCTTCCTCTAGTTCTCTAAATGCAGCTTTTAAATTATCTTCTCCATCATCAACACCACCCTGAGGCATTTGCCAAAAATTTTTAGGATTATCTATTCTTTTTGCTACGAATACTTTATTTTCTTTATTCAATAACACAATTCCGACCCCACTTCTCAGTGGTAAATCTTGAAAATTTTTATTCATATTATCCGTTAAGTAACTTAATAGCGTAGTTTAATTGATTATCAGTATCAGTTTTTATTCTAAAATCATCACCTTCTTCATTTACTTCAATATCTGGTCTTACACCTACTTCTGAAATAGATTTTCCAGAAGGAAGATAATATTTTGCGACAGTTAATCTAATAGCACCACGATTTTTTAAAGGAATAATGGATTGGACAGAACCTTTACCAAAGCTATTTTCACCAACAATGATTGCTCTTTTGTGATCCTTTAAAGCTCCAGCAACAATTTCAGATGCAGATGCTGAACCATAGTTAATTAAAACCAATAGTGTTTTTCCATCGGTAATATCTCCTTTTTTTGCAAACCATTTTCTATTTTCAGATTTTTTTCTGCTTTTTGTTGAAACTATCTCTCCATTTTCTAGAAAAAAATCTGATATTTTTATTGCTTGAGATAAAAGACCCCCAGGATTATTTCTTAAATCTAAAATAAATGAATTTAAGTTTTTATCTTTTTTAAGTTTTTTAATTTGTTTTTCTATTTGATCACTACTGTTATCGTTAAATGATGTAAGCCTGATGTATCCAATATTTTCATCTATAATTTCAGATTTTACAGATTGAACCTGAATAACTTCTCTTATGATATTAAATGTTAACGCTTTTCTTTCACCTCTTCGTCTTACTGTTAACTCTATTCCAGAACCTACAGGTCCTCTCATTAAATCAACAGCTTCACTTAATGATTTTCCTTGAACCTGAACGTCATTTATTTTTACTATGTAATCACCCGCTTTTAATCCAGCTCTGGATGCGGGTGTATCATCTATTGGTGAGATTACTTTTACTACTCCAGCCTCCATGCTAACTTCAATTCCTAATCCACCGAACTCACCACTTGTCTCAGTTTGCATTTCCTCAAAAATTTTAGGTGACATGTATGCTGAATATGGATCGAGTGATTGTAAAAGACCATTAATAGCAGAGTCCATACTTTCAGATTGATCGATCTCATCAACATATTCTTTATTAATTTTTTCTAAAACTTCACCGAAAAGATCAATTTTTTTATAAATATCAATTTCAGCTGAAATAACTGTTTTATTTAAATATAAAACAGAGAAAAAAATTAATAATAAAAATTTAATTTTTTTCATATCATCACTTTTTCTTTTGGAATTAGCTCTGACCAAATTTTTTCTAATTCATAAAATTTTCTTTTTTCTGGATGAAAAATATGAACAATCAAATCAATCCCATCAACAAGTTTCCATTCTCCACTTTCTTTACCCTCAATTTTTGAGTCTTTTACACCGTTATTTTTAAGTTTTTCTAAAACTTGTTCTGATAAAGATTGAATATGTCTAGATGATGTTCCACTTGCTATAATCATGTAATCAGCCATAGAACTTTTGTCTTTAAGATCAATTGTTACAATGTCTTGAGCTTTATTGAGATCTAGTGTGTTGATTACAATTTCTTTTAGGTCTGAAATTTTGTCCATTAATTGAATTTAGATTATCAAATTTTTCTTAATTGAGAAGATGAAATGTTGACTTTATTAAACTCAATAAACTCCAGATTGGTCTTATTAAGTTGCTTAAATGTCTTTGATTTTAAAGAATTTTTTTTATACCCATGTCGGTCAAAAACTAGGATGTTACATTTTTGTGAAATTAATTTAGATTTATGCCATTTATGAAAGTTAATAAGGTTGTCGGCACCCATTAAAAAATAAATTTCAATGCTTTTATCTTTTTTTAAATGATTGATTAAATTAATAGTTTTATTTGATTTAATAATTTTTTCATAAAATTTAACCTTAATAAATGAATTTGTACTAATAATTTTTTTACAATATTTAATTCTGTCAGTAACAGATGTCTTACTCTCTATTTTAAATGGATTTTTTTTTGTAATTGCCCAAATAACTTTTTTGAGTTTGAATCTTTTCTTTGCTTCCTTAGAAATTGCCAAATGTCCTTTATGTGCAGGATCAAACGATCCACCTAATACACCAATTTTTATTTTTGTGTTATTCAATTTAATTTCTTATTTTACCATTACTAGTGATTTCATATTTATATGAAATTAATTGATTTAAACCTACAGGACCTCTTGGTGGCAGTGTATTAGTAGAAATTCCAACTTCTCCACCAAATCCAAATTCACCACCATCAGCAAATTGAGTTGAGGTATTATGCATTGCAATTGAACTTTTAACATTTTTTAAGAAGTATTTTGCTGTTTTTTTATTTTTTGTAATGATGGAGTCAGTGTGCATAGTACCATATTTATTAATATGCTTAATTGCCTCTTCAGAATTTTTAACAATTTTAACAGATACAATTGATGCCAAATATTCAGTTGACCAATCTTTTTCTTTTGCAGGATATACTTGACCTTTGTAATAACTCTTCAAAATCTTATCACCAATTATTTTACAACCATTATTTTCAAGTGCCTGCAAAATAGGATTGCTAAATTTTTTGACTATATTTTTATGAATAAGAATAGTTTCAGTTGCACCACAAATACTTGTATTTCTTAATTTAGCGTTATAAACAATTTCTTTAGCCATTTTTAATTCTGCATCCTTATCTATGTAAGTATGACAAAGTCCCTCTAAGTGCCCAATTATAGGTACTTTGGATAATTCTAAAACTTTTTTAACTAAATTTTTTCCACCACGAGGTATTATGACATCGATATATTTTTTCATTTTAGAAAGCATAATATCCACAATCCTCCTTTGTTTTGAATCGATAAATTGTATAAAGTTTTCATCAACTTTATTTTTTTTAAGTGCTTTTCTAAACAACTTAGCTAAAGCTTTATTTGAATTTATGGCCTCAGAGCCTCCTTTCAAAATCACTACATTTCCAGATTTAAAACAAAGACTAGCAACATCTGAAGTTACATTTGGTCTACTTTCATAGATAACACCAATAACTCCAATTGGTATTGATACTCTTTTTATATTTAAACCATTTGGCCTTTTCCATTTTTCTAAAGTGTTATTTATAGGATCCCTTAATTTAGCTATTTTTAAAATAGAATTTATAATTCCATTCAATTTAATTTCATCTAAATGAAGTCTTTTTATTAAGTTCTCTTTTAACCTTCTTTTTCTTGCGTAATTAATATCTTTTGAATTTTGATTTATAATATATTTTTTTTCATTCTTAATTAATTTCGCGTAATCATTTAAGACTTTATTTTTTACTTCAGTTGTAACTTTATACTCACTAGCTTTGCGAGCTTTTCTTCCAATTAAATTCATATATTTAATCATTTAAATTTCCACCATATCATCTTTATGAATAACTTCTGATTTTGCAACATAGCCTAATAATTTTTCAATTTCATTCGAATGATGACCCATAATTTTATTCACCTCATCAGAAGTAAAGGAACTTAACCCTCTGGCACATTCGTTATTTTTTTTATCTAATACTTTAATATGATCACCTTTATTAAATCTTCCCGAAACTTTTTTAATTCCTGCTGCTAACAAACTTTTTCCAGATTTTAATGCCTTTTTAGCACCATCATCAATTATTAATGCTCCTTTAGGTGCTACAGAGCTTATTATCCATTTTTTTCTAGCATCTAACTTTGAAATTTTTGGACTAAACCAGGTGCAGTTATTTTTTTCAATTATTTTTGAGATAGGATTTAAATATAGTCCATTTGCAATAACCATACTAGTACCAGCAAGCTGACATATTTTTGCTGCTTCAATTTTTGTATGCATACCACCACTCCCATATTCATTTACGCCTTTAATATAAATTTTTTTTAGATCTTTATTTAGGTCATCTATTTTCTTTATTAGTTTAGCATCCTTAAAAATTTTAGGATTTTTTGTATACAAACCATCAACATCAGATAATAAAATTAAGGTATCTGCGTTTGTAATTTGCGCAACCCTAGATGCCAATCTATCATTATCTCCATATTTTATTTCACTCGTTGCGATAGTATCATTTTCATTGACCACAGGAATAAAACCAAGTTCAAAAAGATTATCAAAAGTTCGTTTTGCATTGAGAGATCTTCTTCTTTCCTCAGTGTCTTCTAATGTAAGCAAAATCTGAGAAATATTTAATTTATATTTTGCAAAAGTTTGAGAAAATAAATTCATCAGCTCTATTTGACCAATAGAAGCAATAGCCTGACTCTTATCTAATTTAATATTTTTTTTATTATAATTCATTTTCTTGCAACCCAAAGCTATAGCGCCAGAGCTAACAATAACTACTCTTTGATTTTTATCTCTTAATTTTTTAATGTCTTTTGCAAAACTAGATAACCATTGTCTCCTAATTTTTTTATTTTGATCAACTAGTAGAGATGATCCAATTTTGACAACAATTATTTTGGAGTTTTTAAGATACATAAGACAAAAGTTTTGCTTTAATTTTTGATACAGATTCTTTTTCCAGAGTTGTCATTGTCATAATCTCACAATTTTTACCTTTTGAAAAATGATCTATAACTTCATTTGCTGTTTCTTCATCAATCAAATCAATTTTATTAAGCACAATTAGTTCTTTTTTTTCTAATAACTTTGCACTGTAGCTTTTTAATTCATTTTTCACCTGATTATAAGACTCATTCAGATCTAAGTTGGTGACATCAATTAAGTGCAGTAAAGACTTACATCTCTCTATATGTTTTAAAAACTGTATTCCTAAGCCTATACCTTCATGAGCTCCTTCAACTAATCCTGGAATATCTGCAATGGTAATTTCTTTATCATCGTAAGAAGCAACACCAAGATTTGGATTAATAGTTGTGAATTTGTAATTTGCAATTTTTGGACTTGCGTTGGTTAATGCTGCTAACAAACTTGATTTTCCTGCATTTGGTAATCCAATAATACCGATATCAGCAATTGTTTTTAATTGAAGCCATATTGTAAATTCTTCTCCAATAGTGCCTTTAGTAAATTTTCTTGGAGCTCTATTTGTAGAACTTTTAAATCTTGTGTTTCCCAAACCTCCTTTTCCACCAGCTGCTGCAACATATTCTTCACCTTTTTTATTAAAATCAAAAAGAAGAGTTTTGTTATCTTCTTCAAATACCTGTGTACCTAGAGGAACTTTTAAAATTAAATCTTCACCACCTTTTCCTGTTCGATTTTGACCGGAACCGTTTTCCCCACGTTCGGCTTTGTGGTGTTGTTGATATCGATAATCAATAAGGGTATTTAAATTTTCCTCTGACTTTAAAATAATTGATCCACCTTTTCCACCATCCCCACCATCTGGTCCACCAAACTCAACATATTTCTCTCTTCTAAAACTAGGAGATCCATCTCCGCCATTTCCAGCTTTAATATATATTTTAACTTGATCGAGAAATTTCATAATACAACATCTATTTTAATTGGTTGTACTATTAATTGGGCTTTACAGAAACGAAAGTTCTATCTGATTTTGATTTTTTGAAGACAACTTTTCCCTTAACAACTGAAAATATTGAATGATCTTTGCCCATACCAACATTTTCACCTGGAAAAATCTTAGTTCCTCTTTGTCTAACAATTATGTTTCCAGGAATTACTGTTTCACCACCATACTTTTTTACACCAAGTCTTCTGCCGGCACTATCTCGTCCGTTTCGTGATGATCCACCTGCTTTTTTTGTTGCCATAACTTACCTAATAACTATTTGCTTACTGCTTCCTTAACTTCTTCTTTTTTTGAAGTTTTAGAAATTTTTTCAGCTTCTGATAACACTTTACCATCTTTTGAAAAAATTTTGTTAATTCTTATCATAGAATATTCTTGTCTATGCCCATTTTTTCTTCTTGAATTTTGTCTTCTTCTTTTTTTAAAAATTAAAATAGTTCTATTTTTACTATTTTTAATTAAATTAGCTTCTACTTTTGCACCCTCAACATTTGGAGTTCCAATTTCAATTGATTTGTCATCACCGTATGCTAAAATTTCATTAAACTCTATTTTAGTATCAGGTTTAGAATCTGGTAGTTTTTCAATCTTTAGAATTTCTCCAGATTTTACTTTATACTGTTTTCCACCTGTTTTTATTACTGCGTATGACATAGTATGATTTAATTTAAAGTTACCGCAATATAGTTGTAGTCAGCCTTTAGTCAAGCCGAATTAATTAGAAATTATCCTTAAAATCTCTTAATTTTGAAAAGGTTTTTACATCTTTTGCTCTTAAAAATATATTACAATCCAATTCCTCTTTTAAAGTTGAGGGTATGGTAGGAATTCCATTTTCTCTTAATTTTTCTATTTTTTCTATTTTTTTTTGTAAATCTTTGTTTTCTGAATCATATTTTTTACAAAATTTTGCATTGTTAAGAGTGTATTCATGACCACAATAAATTTTTGTCTCTTTTGGTAATAATTTAATTTTGTTCAAAGACTCAAACATTTCTTCATAAGAGCCTTCAAATATTCTTCCACAGCCAAGTGAGAAAAGTGTATCTCCAGTAAAAACTAATTTTTCTTTAAAAAAATTAAAACAAATATGGCCTGATGTGTGTCCAGGTATATGCATAATTTTAGCTTCAAAGTTTTCAGCTTTCCATATTTGATTGTCTTCTAACAATATGTCTATTCCAGGTATTCTTTTTGAGTCTCCTTTAAAACCCACAACAACTGACCCATATCTTTTTTTTAATTCTTGATTTCCTCCAATATGATCATAATGATGATGAGTATTAAGAATATATTTTAATTTTATATTTTTATTTTTTAGGAAATTTATTATTGGTTCAGACTCACTGGGATCTACAACACATGCAAAATTGTTACTTTCATCTATTATTAAATAGCTATAGTTGTCTTGAAGACAGGGTATAATTTCAATACGCATTTTATTTTTCTATCAAAAATATACCTAGATCTGCAAACAAATTTTTAACTCCTAAATTGCTCTCATTTATTATTGATGAATTAAGATTATTTAAAGCGAGTGATTTAAAAATTTTAATATCTTTTGATTTTACAAAGTGAAAAAAATCTTTGATTGTACACATATGTAAATTTGGTGTGTTATACCATTCATCTGGTAATGTTTTTGTAATTGGCATTGTACCTTTAAATAATAAATGAAATCTTACTTTCCAGTATCCAAAATTAGGAATCGTAACTATTGCTTTTTTTCCAACTCTTAAAAGTTCATCTAAAACTAATTCAGGATTAAGAAAAGCTTGAAGAGTTTGACTTAAAACAACATAATCAAATGATTTGTCTGGAAATTGTTTTAAATCTTTTTCAGCATTTCCTTCAATTACAGTTAAACCTTTTGCAATACATTCTTGAACTTTTTCTTTTGAAATCTCTAATCCTCTTATATTTATGTTTTTATTATCCTTTAAAAATTTCATCAAAGTTCCATCAGCACAACCTACATCTAAGACTTTCTTATCTTTTTCAATTAAATCTGCTATTACCTGAAATTCATTTTTCATAATTAATTTTTTTCGTAAGATTTATCTAAAAAGTTTTTAAGTGCACTTAAGAAATCAGGAACGTCTAGTAAAAAGGAGTCGTGACCTTTATCCGATTCAATTTCTACAAATCCAACATCAGCTCCTATTGAGTTTAAAGCAATTACAATATCTTTGTTTTCTTGGGTTGGATAAAGCCAATCTGAAGTAAAAGAAATTATAAAAAATTTCGCGTTTGTATTTATAAATGCTTCTGAAAGATTACCATTAAATTGCTTAGCTAAATCAAAATAATCCATAGCTCTAGTAATATAAAGATAACTATTTGCATCAAATCTATCTACGAAAACTGAGCCCTGATATCTTAAATAACTTTCTATTTGAAAATCAGCGTCAAATCCAAATTTAAGATCTTCTCTTTCTTGCAACTTTCTTCCAAATTTTTCCTGCAAACCTTTTTTAGATAAATAAGTAATATGAGCTGCCATTCTAGCTACTGCCAATCCTTTTCCAGGATTAGTATCGCTTGATGTGTAATTCCCATCTTTCCAGTTACTATCAGCTGTAATAGCTTGTCTACCTAGTTCGTTAAAAGCAATATTTTGAGCTGAATGACTAGATGTGGTTGCTATCGGTATAACTGTTTTGGATTTATCAGGAAAATTGCTAATAAACTGAAGGACTTGCATACCTCCCATTGAACCACCAGTTATAGAAAACAGTTTATCAATACCAAAATGATCAAGTAAATTATATTGAGCATTCACCATATCATTAATTGTAATAACGGGAAAATTTGTTCCAAAAATTTTTTGATCAGGATCTTTATGACTTGGTCCGTATGATCCCATACATCCACCAATTACGTTAGAGCAAATAACAAAATATTTATTCGTATCGATGGCTTTATCAGGACCTACTGCATAACTCCACCAACCCTCTTTGTTAGTTACAGGGTTTATTCCGGTTACAAATTGATCTCCTGTTAGAGCATGAAAAACTAATATTGCATTATCTTTTTTTGAATTGAGTGAACCGTAAGTTTCATAGGCTATTGGAAAATCTTTTATGGTCTTTCCACAGTCCAATTTTAGTGGTTTTTTTACAATTAAAGTTTTTATGTTTTTCTCAGTATTCATAGTTTTTGACTGTTTCGAATTGTGAGAAAAAAAACTATTTTAGCGGTTTTTTTTAAGCGCTCGCAATTCAGTTAAATCAGCGCATAATTTTTTTACTAGAACTTATTTATAATGTCAATTTTTTAAAAAATCCTCTTATTCTCTATAAAATTTTGTAATTTTATCTATAAAGAGCACATAAATTAAAAAAAATGATAACTCCAAATTTCAAAAAATTTAAAATTGAGGCTTATAAGCCTGGTAAATCAAAAGTAAAGAAACTTAAGAACGTAATTAAGCTTTCTGCAAATGAGTCTGCTTTAGGTATGAGCCCTAAAGCAAAGAAAATAATATCAAATAAAAATCTGAATTTAGATAAATATCCAGATGGAAAATCTCAAAATTTAAGAAAAGCAATATCTAAATCTTATAAATGTAATTCTGAGAAGATTATTTGTGGAGCTGGTTCAGATGAAGTTATTCAAATGCTCTGCCAGTTGTTTTTAAACCCAAAAGATGAGGTTGTTTTACCAGAGTACAGTTTTTTAATGTACAGAATTTACTCAAAAATTGTAGGTGCAAAAGTTGTATTTGCAAAAGAAATTAATTTTAAAGTTTCAGTAAATGAAATTTTAAAAAAAATAACAAAAAAAACTAAAATTGTGTTTATAGCTAACCCAAACAATCCTACAGGAACTTACTTAACAAAAAAAGAAGTTTTAGAATTAAGAAAAAGATTAAATAAAAAAATTTTACTAGTTATAGATGATGCCTATGCAGAATATATGGAAAACAAAGATTATTCATCTGGGTTAGATTTATTTAAAAATAAAGAAAATGTTTTCATCCTTAGAACTTTTTCAAAAATGTTTGGATTAGCTTCTCTGAGAGTAGGTTGGGGATATGGATCAAAAAAAGTAATTGATGCGCTAAATATTATAAAACCACCATTTAACGTAAATGGTATTGCTCAATTAGCTGCTACCGAGTCACTGAAGGATAAAGCTTTCATAGCTAAATCGATTAGACATAATTTATTATATTCTAAAAAAATTAAGAAATTTCTTGAGTCATACAATATTTTTTCAAATTCAGTTTCAGCAAATTTTTTGTTACTTAATTTTGAAAAATGCAGATATTCAGCAAAATTTCTGTATGAAAAACTTAAAAATAAGGGAATTATTTTAAGATCAACAGAAGATGGTTATCATATAAAGAATAAATTAAGGTTAACTATTGGATCCAAAAAAGAAAACTTAAAATTTATGAGTGTTATTAAGCAAGTATTGAAAAAATGAAAAATATTTTAATTATTGGCTGTGGATTATTAGGTTCATCTTTATTAAGGCGTATTAGCAAAAAAAAAATAGCAAAAAAAATATTTATTTTTGAAAAATCAAAAACAAATATTGCTAAGATAAAAAGATTAAAATTACCTGGAACAATTGTTAAATCATTAAAAGAAGGTGCGAGTAATTCCGATTTAATCATCTTTTGTACACCAATGAGTGAATACAAAAATATTATTTTAAAAATTAATAAATTTATACCATCGAAAACATTGATTACAGATATTGGTTCTTCAAAAATTGAAACTTCTAAAATTATAAATAAATTTTTAAAGAAAGGTATTCATTGGATTCAAAGTCACCCAATAGCTGGATCAGAGGTCAGTGGACCAGAGCATGGTAAAGAAAATATGTTTACTGATAGATGGTGCATAATAATTAAAGAAAAAAATATTAAAAAAAATAATATAAATATTCTAACTAAGTTTTGGAAAAAAATTGGAGCAAAAGTAGTTGTTATGAGTGCTGAAAAACATGACAAAATTTTTTCTATTACTAGTCATTTACCACACTTAATTGCATATAATCTGGTGAAATCTGCACAAGATTTTGAGAAAAAACAAAATTATGAGTTAATCAAATATAGCGCTGGTGGATTACGAGATTTTTCTAGGATTGCAGCATCAAATGAAATCATGTGGAGAGATATTTTTTTTAACAATAAAAATAATATTTCAAAAGCGATTGATTTATTTATTAAAAATTTAAATCAATTTAAAAAAGATATTAATTCAAAAAATAATAAGTCTATCGTAAAGAAACTTATTCAGACTAAAAAAGTAAGGTCAAAAATCATCAAAATGAAACAAGATATTGATAAACCTGACTTTGGAAGAAATTAATATTTTATTCTAGATACTTTTTTTACCCTTAGTTTGGCAGTTTTTTCAATTCTATTAATTGTTTCTATAATTGGCATAATAATTACTTTTCTTTCTGGACCATAAGCATGAATTAGTTGTTTAGAATTTAAACACATAGCAACATGACCTTTCCAAAAAATAATATCTCCTTTTTTAAATAGTCTTTTCTTTGAATTCTTTTTTGTATATTTGATCTGATCTTTTGTATCTCTTGGATAAAATGAATTATTATAAAAATAAAATATTTGCAATAAGGCTGAACAATCAATACCTTTAAATGTTTTTCCACCCCAAACATATTTTACATCAAGAAATTTTTTAAATATTTTTATAAAATTATTTTCTTTATGGTTTATTTTTTTTATATCTGCTTTTTTAATCCATTTATTTTTTTCAATTTTTACGTAATTCTTATTTTGCTCTAATACAGATAATTTGGATGCAAGTGGAATCCAACTGCTAGTTCCAATTCCAGGTTTTTTATAAATCTTTGCTTTTAGTGAACTGACTTTGTAATTGGGGCTAAATTTTTCAATATATTTTGAATTTTTTATAAACCCTTTATAATTATCAAATAAAGTTTTAATTTTTATCCAATTTTTATTTTTTGCTAATATTTTGAATTTTTCACCATATATAATTTGTGAAGTTACCTCAGATCTTTTCGAAGGATTTTTGTAAATATTCGAAAAATTACCTATGAAATAAAAATTACTTTGCACCAATTTTAATTTTGTTTTTAATTAACCACAAACAAATCAACGAAGGTATAACCATAATAGTTGTTAAAATAAAAAATGTTCCCCAATCTCCATTTAACCAGTCAACTAGAGCTCCTGAGGATGAAGCTAAAGTAGTACGACCAGCAGTACCAATTGAAGCAAGCAATGCATATTGTGTGGCTGTATAAGTTCTATCAACTAGTAATGATATAAATGCAACAAATGCTACTGTTGCAAAAGCTGCTGTGATATCATCAGCTATAACCGCAATTGCAAATAAAATTTCCGATTTTCCAGTCCATGCTAAAACTGCAAATAAAAGATTGGTTATAGCCATTAACCCACCAGCAAAGAACATAGTTTTAATTGTTCCAGCCCTCATAGCCATTACTCCACCCAACAAAGTAAATACAACTGTTGTTATCCAGCCAAGTCCTTTTGAATAAATTGCAATTTGACCTTTGGAGAAACCAATTTCTTTATAAAAAACAATAGACATTCTTCCCATAAATGCCTCACCTATCTTAAACAAAAAAACAAATCCTAAAATTCCAGCTGCAATGGCAAAACCATTTTTTCTAAAAAAACTGATAATAGGTCCACCTATGGTTCCTGTAATATATGCGATAAAGTTTGTAATAATATTGCTAGATCCAAGTTTCCCTTCAATTAATTTGTCTGTTTCTCTCTGTTTTGCTTGTCTGTTTGTCTCTATAGGTTCATGAACAAACATTAATCCAATATTCATTAAAATTATTAAAATACCTAAAATTAAAAAAGTAGCTTGCCAGTAGTCAGTTACCCCTAGGTTTTCAAAAAATTCTGCCACAAATAAAGCAACAACTCCACCTAATTTATAACCTGTCCACCAACCAACAACAGCCATAGCTGCACCAGCAGCCATTGATTTTCCTTCATTTTCATTTATCTGTTCAATTCTTAATGCATCTACAGTTATATCTTGGGTTGCTGACGCAATAGCAATAATTAAACCTACAGTAATTAATAAAGCCAAATTTTCAGTTGGATTAATCACGCTCCAAACAACCAGACTTAACAAAATAATTGATTGCATTAAAACTATCCATCCTCTTCTATGACCTAATTTTTTTGTTAGTATTGGAATTTGAATTCTATCTATAATGGGAGCCCACAAATAATTGAAAGCGTATACTCCAAAAATTAAACCTGCCCATCCAATTGTTGATCTACTAAGGCCTTCTTCTTTAAGCCAAAGACTTAAGCTGCTTGCAATTAATACCCATGGAAATCCACTTATTGCACCTAATAAAAGAATTCTTATCATTCGAATATCTTTATAAACTGCAAGAGAATCAAGCCATGTTTGTTTCTTTGTTTCAGACATAATTAATTTCTCCAAAAAGATGGTAAAAACAATACTAATATTGCAAACAACTCAAGTCTACCTAAAATCATACCTACAGTTAAGATCCATTTAGAAATATCGGGCAAAGATGAAAAATCTCCATTAGGTCCTATTATAGGACCTAAACCAGGACCAACATTTGATATTGATGTTGCCGCTCCAGAGATAGCAGTTATAAAATCAAGACCAGTTAACGATAATAATGCAGCTAAAATAAAAAAAATAACAAAGTAAAAATAAATAAATGAAATTATTGATGCAATAAATTTATCATCAACAGATCCTTGATCGTATTTAATTACGAATATTCCCTTGGGATATATAATTTTTTTTAATTGATTTAATATAAATAAATATAGAATTTGAATTCTAAATATTTTAATACCACAAGTAGTTGATCCAGCACAGCCTCCAATAAACATTAATGTAAGAAATATTGTAATAGGAAAACTTCCCCAACCATCAAATTCAGCATTAACATAACCTGTTCCAGTCAATATTGAAATTGTATTAAAAAAAATAGATCTTAAACTAAAGTTTCCGTTATTATTAAATAATAAATAAATTGATAATATAATAATGCTTATAATTATTATTTTAATAAATGTTTTGATTTGAATATCGTTTAAAAATATTTTTTTATTACCACTAATAAATTTAATATATGCAATAAATGGGATACTTCCTAAAATTATAAAAATCATCGATGATATTTCTATAAGAACACTGTCAAAATATCCGATAGATTGATTGTAATTAGAAAATCCACCTGTAGCTATGGTAGTCATAGAATGAGTTAAACTATCAAATTTTCCCATTCCAAATAACCAATATGATAATGCACAAAGAGCAGTTAGGCCCGAATAAATATAAATAAGTCTTAAAGCTATTTCTTTTGATTTGGGAAGAATTTTTTCAGAAGAGTCATTGCTAGAAATTTTAAATAATTGCATACCACCAACATTCATTATAGGCATTAGGGTAATTGCCATCACAATAATACCAATGCCACCTAGCCATTGTAGTATTGCTCTCCATAATAGAATACCTTTTGGAGTACTCTCTAAGTTAGAAATAATTGTAGATCCAGTTGTTGTAATACCAGACATACTTTCAAAAAAAGCATCAGTAATTGAAAGCTCCATAGTCGAAAATATAAATGGTAAAGATCCAAAAATAGCAATACTTAACCAGGACAAAGCAGTTAATAAAAATGCTTGTTGTAAATTTAATTTTTTGTCGTGATCTAGATTTGAAAGAAAAAATAATGATCCAAAAATTATTGTCACAATAGATGCACCAAAAAATGATGAATCTATTTCAGAATAAATAAATTGAGCAATTATAGGGATGAACATTGAGACCCCTAAAATTATTTGTAAAATTCCAAGTGTAAAAAAAACAGTTTTATAATTAGACATTTTGAAAGAACATTATTTTATGGTAAATAAATTTCAACTCTATAAGAATTAATAAAATCGCCAATTTAAGATTTTTATAAAAGATATACTCGTGATTAAAAAAGAAATTTTAGACAAAACAAGTGCTTGGCCTTTCGTAGAGGCAAAAAAAATGCTTCGTGAGAGAAAATCATTTATTGATAAAAAAGGTAAAATTACTCTTCAAACAGGATATGGTCCAAGTGGCCTTCCGCATATTGGAACATTTGGTGAAGTTGCAAGGACTTCAATGATGGTTAATGCTTTAAAGCAACTTACAGATTTACCAGCAGAAATAATTACTTTCTCTGATGATATGGATGGTCTAAGAAAAGTTCCTGATAATGTTCCTAATCAGGAATTGCTAAACAAAAACTTACATAAACCATTAACACAAGTTCCAGATCCATTTGAAAAATTTCCAAGTTTTGGAGAACATAATAATGAAATGTTAAAAGATTTTTTAAATAGTTTTAATTTTAAATACAGTTTTAAAAGCTCAACATCTTTATACAAAGGTGGTTTTTTCAACCCAACTTTAAAAATTATTTTAGAAAATTATGATGGTATAATGAATATTATACTTCCAACTTTAGGCAAAGAACGTCAACAAACTTACTGTCCTTTTTTACCTATTTGTCCAGATACAGGTCATGTTCTCGAAATTCCAGTTATAGAAATTGATAAAAAAAATTCTAAAATAATTTTTGATAATAAGGGTAAAAAATTAGAATCTAGTATTTTAGATGGAAATTGTAAATTACAATGGAAAGTTGATTGGGCAATGAGATGGTATGCTCTAGATATAGATTTTGAAATGTATGGAAAAGACCTTATTGAGAGTGCAATTTTATCAACTAAAATTATAAATTTAATCGGTAAAAAACATCCATCTGGATTTGCTTATGAATTATTTCTTGATGAAAAGGGTGAAAAAATTTCAAAATCAAAAGGAAATGGTATTACTATCGACCAATGGTTAAAATATGCTTCACCCGAAAGCTTATCTTTATACATGTATCAAAATCCAAAAAGAGCAAAAAAACTTTATAAAGAAATAGTCCCTAAAGCTGTAGATGAGTACCTTGATAATATTGAAAAATCAAAAAAACAAACTGAACAACAATTAGTGATGAATCCTGTTTGGCATGTTCATAATGGACATATTCCAAAAGAAGATATGATTATGACCTTTTCTATGTTGTTGAATTTAGTTGAGACAAGCAATGCTGATAACAAAGATTTATTGTGGAAGTTTGTTAAAAAATATAAATCTAATATTCATGAAAAAAACTTTCCAATTTTTAATGGATTAATTGGTTATGCAATTAAGTATTTTAATGATGTTATTAAGGCTCAAAAAAAATATAAAAAACCGTCTGAAAATGAAAAATTAGCTCTACAAGCTTTAGTTAAAACCTTAGAAAAATGTAATGATCAGATGTCTCCAGAAGATATACAAACCTTAATTTATTCAACAGGCAAAGAAAATGGGTATGCAGAAAACTTAAGAGATTGGTTTAAGTTAATTTATGAAGTGGTGTTTGGAGATGAAAATGGACCTAGAATGGGTTTTTTTATAAGTTTTTTCGGTGTTAACGAAACAAAAGAGTTGATAATTAGTAAGTTGAAATAATGTATTCAAATTTAAGATCTTTAATATTTAAAATAGATCCTGAAAGAGCACATTTTTTAGCAATTCAATCTCTTAAACTCAATTTAGTTTCAAATATATTTGATGAAAACAAAAATGATCCTCTTTTAAAAACCAAATTATTTAATCAACATCTTGATAATCCTATCGGTATTGCAGCAGGTTTTGATAAAAATGCAGAGGTATATAACCCCTTATTTAAATTGGGTTTTGGATTTGTTGAAGTAGGTACAGTTACACCATTAAAACAATATGGGAATGAAAAACCAAGAGTATTTAGATTGGTAGAAGATCAAGCATTAATTAATAGGTTGGGTTTTAATAACCATGGATCAGATAGAATATTAAATAGAATAAAATCTAATAAAAAACTAGGTGTACTAGGTGTAAATATAGGTCCTAACAAAGACTCTAATGATAGATTGAATGATTATTTAATTGGATTAGAAAAATTTTCTGAGGTTGCAGATTATATTACAATTAATATTTCTTCACCAAATACTGAAAATCTTAGAAATTTTCATGAAGAGAATAAATTAAATGAGTTATTAAAATCTGTCTCAGAGAAAAAAAAACAATTAAAAACTGAAATTCCTATAGCTGTTAAGATTTCACCAGATATAAATGAAAATCAAATTGAATTAATTTCAGAAATACTTTTGGAAAATGAAATAAGCGCAATAATAATTTCAAATACTTCCGACGCTTCTCGGGAAACACTTCAAAATATACAGAGACATCAAAAAGGTGGTTTATCTGGAAAACCTATTGAAAAAAAATCAAATCTTTTAATAAGTAAATTCTACAATTTAATTAATGGTAAAATTAAAATAATTGGAGTAGGTGGTGTTGACTCTGGTAAAGCAGCTTATGATAAGTTTTTATTGGGAGCAGACTATATTCAACTTTATACCGGCATGGTATTTCAAGGACCCAATATTGCTGGGATGATTAAAAAAGACCTAAAAGAATTACTGATAAGAGATGGTGTCAAAAATTTCACAGAAATTGTGGGAAATAAAACTGTTTCTTAAATGTATTAAACTTGACGCCTTCAATATCTCCCCTTATATAGGCACTGTTATTATGTCAAAAAAATGTGAACTTACCGGTAAAATTCCAATGAAAGGTCATAATGTTAGTCATGCTAACAACAAGACTAAAAGAAGATTTTTACCTAACCTAAAGAAAGTAAAATTTACAAGTGAGCTTACTGGAAGAAGTTTAAAACTTACTGTGAGTAACTCAGGTGTAAGGTCAGTTGACAAAAAAGGTAGTTTTGATGAATTTTTAAAAACTGTAAAAAATAAAAATTTATCTCCTAGATTAAAAAAGTTAAAAAAAGTAGTTTTAATTAAATCCCCTTTTAAAAAGAAACCCGTAGCTAAATCAGCTTAATGAACAAATTATTTATCACCCTGTCAATAATGATGGGGATTGTTGTACTATCTTCTAATTATTTAGTTCAGTTCCCAATCAACTATTTTGGATTAAATGAGATTTTAACTTATGGAGCTTTTAGTTACCCAATAGCTTTTTTAATAACAGATTTAGCAAATAGGTCGTATGGAAAATTATTAGCAAGGCAAATTGTATATTTGGGGTTTTTAATAGGAATTATATTTACATTGTTATTCTCAACTGATTTTGCAGATTTAATCTCAGTTAGAATTGCAATTGGATCAGGGGTTGCATTTATTACTGCTCAATTGTTAGATATTCAAATTTTTGATCGATTAAGAAAAAAAGAGTGGTTTGTTGCACCACTTACTTCATCTTTGATTGGATCAACAGTCGATACATTTTTATTTTTCTCAATATCATTTTATGCAACAGGGGTACCTTGGGTCACTTTATCTCTTGGAGATTTAGCGGTAAAAATTTTAGTTGCTATAATAATGTTGATACCATTCAGAATGTTATTGAAAATTATTAAACCAATTAAAGTTTAATATAAAAATTTATAAGACAAAATTTTATAAGCTAATTTTGCAACAAGAAAATTATAAGAATTAAATCCTTTAATTGGAGAAAGCTCATTAATATCTGCACCAACTATTTTTGAGTTTTTTGCTGCAATTCTTATTATATCCAATGTTTCATCCCACAAAAGCCCTCCTGGTTCAGGTGTACCAGTTGCAGGCATAATGCTTGAATCTAGTCCGTCTACATCAAATGTAAGATAAACAGTTTTGTTTTTAATTAGTTTTTTAAATTTAGACAAATTCCATTTTTTTTTATCTTTTGCCCAAAATATATTTATTCTTGAAGAATTCTTTTTTAAAAAAGGAATTTCACTTTCTGAGATATTCCTTATCCCAAATGAAATTAAAGAAACATTTTTATAATCCAGACATCTTCTAATTGCTGACGCATGTGAAAATTTTTCTCCATTATAGCTTTGACGTAAATCTGCATGGGCATCAAAATGCAAGAGGCAAATATTTTTATATTTTTTAGTAAAAGGAACAATACACCCAGGTGTTATTGAATGTTCTCCACCTAAAGTCATTGGAAAAAGGTTTTTATCTAAAATCTCTTTATTAATTTTTGAGATTTTATTCAGGGCTTTTTTAATATTTTTGTCTATTTTAAATGGTTTTAAAGTTTTAATACCTATTTTTTTATAAGGTTCGCAGTTAAGCTCTTCATCATATAGCTCAACTTGATGAGATGCTTTTATAATTTCTTTAGGTCCATTTCTTGTTCCTCCTCCATAACTGACAGTTTTTTCTAATCCAAATGGAACAATTACAGCTTTTTCTTTAAAGCTAAACTTATTATCAATGCCTAAAAATCCGTTTTTATTTAAGAGATATTTCAATTTTATTTAAAAATTTTTGTAAAGTTTTTTCTTGTTCTATTTTTCCACTCGCCTTTATGATAAGCGTCACTAGCAATTAATGGCAAAACACTAGTTGCTTCTGCAAACACCATCTGTTCTTTCGTAATATCTACTTTGCCCCATGAGCTTGCTTCTTTTAATGTGGAGCTGCTACATGCACCGTCTCTACTATCAGCAACAGTAATTTGAACGGCATATTTATGCATGTCTACATCTTTTCCTAATAATTCAGCACAAATAACAGTATCTTGAATAAAGTTTTTAGGCACACCACCACCAATCATGAATAATCCAGAACCTTTAGATTTGATTTTAATTTCTGTTAGTTCTCTAAATTCTCTAACTGAGTCTATGGTCATATGTTTTTTTGGATTTTGTTCTTGATGCATAACTAACCCGAATCCTGCGCTCGAGTCGGTAAAAGCAGGGCAGAAAATAGGAACATTGTTGTCAAAAGCAGTTTCAATTAAAGAGTCTTTTTTCTTTGAGTTATTTTTTAAATATTTTCCCATTTCATGAATGAACTCTCTTGAAGTATAGCTTCTCGCTTCTAAGTTATTTGCGATTTCACATATAATTTTATCACACATTTGAAGCTCTTCTTCATCTATATAGGTATCGTAAATTCTATCTATATAGTTATTCCTCAGCTCAGTATCATCTTGAAATTGTGAACCTTGGTAATGTTTAAAACCAAGAGCTTCAAAAAAATCCATATCTACTATTGAGGCACCTGTTGCAACGATTGCATCTACCATATTATATTTAACTAAATCTTTATAAATATTCATGCATCCAGCTGCAGAAGTAGAGCCTGCTAAAGTAAGGAAAATTGTACAATCTTTATCTTTAAGCATCTCGCTATAAATATTAGCAGCATTTGCTGTTTCTCTAGAAACAAATGACATTTTTTCCATTGAGGATATAATTTTTCTAGAGTCGAAAGAAGTTATATCGATATGCTCAACAGGATTTTTTAAGAAATCTCTTTTACTGTTATGACCTGGATTTTTTTGACTCGACATTAAGCTACCATGTTAGCTTTGTTAATGTCTTTATCATACATTGTCATTATTGGGTTATCTTCAACTTCATAAATTTCATTTGAGTAATAACCATTAAACTGAGTTCTAAATGTTAATCCGTATGCCCCAAGTTGACCAAGTTCAATATAATCATTTTCTTTAATATTATTTGGAAGCAAAAAAGGACCTTTCATATAATCCATGCTATCACATGTAGGTCCAAAGAAATCAAAAGCAGTTAATTTTTTTGAAATTATTTTATTAGAATTTTCTTTAATCATTCTAGATGGGAATACAATGTTTGGTGTACCAGCATCAAAAAGAGTACCATAAGTACCATCATTAATATAAAGCTTTTGTTTTTTTCTTAAATTAACCCTTACAATTGTTGAACCACTTTCTGCAACTATAGCTCTACCAGGCTCACAAATAATTTCAGGAAGTTTTTCAAGCTTTAAATTTTCTAAACTCTTATTTATTTCATTAAAATAACTATCTAAAGATTGTGGAATTAAGTCAGGATAGATTGTAGGGAAACCTCCACCTACATTAATGTAATGTGGAATAATTTTTGTCTTTTTAATTATATTTCCAATTTCACTAATTCCTTTTGAATAAGAAATTGGATGCATACATTGTGAACCAACATGAAAACTTAAACCAATCTTTTTGGCATGTTGTTTTACAAGTCTTAATAAACCTATTGCTTCAGATGTTAAAGCACCAAATTTTTTTGATAAATCAATTTCTGCATGTTCATTTGAAACAGCAACTCTTACAAATAACTCTAAATCTTTAGCATTATTTGTACTTTCAATTATTTTAATCAGTTCATCTTTAGTATCTAATGAAAAAGTTTTTACACCATAATTAAAGTATGCTTCTTTTATACTTTCTCTGCTTTTAACAGTATGCATATAAGAGCATTTTGCTGTATTACTGAAAGTTCTAATATTTTTAATTTCCTCAATTGAAGCAACATCAAACTGCTCAACTCCACTTTCTATGATTGTTTTGATTACTTCAGGGTGTGGATTAGTTTTAACTGCATATAAAATTTTACCAGGAAATTTGTTTAGAAAAAATTTAACGGCAGATTTAATGGAATTCTTTCTAATACAGTAAACTGGTTTTTCAGGTTTCAGCTGATTAACTAATTCCTCAACTGATTTAAATTTTTGCATTTTAAATGCCTCCAAAAAAAATTTAATAAAAAAAAGTCTTTTTAAAAAAAACTTTAATATTTTTTGGCATATAAAGTAAACAGCACCAAAGTAAAGCAAATAATTCAAGCCAGAAATGCGTAAAATTCATATATTGTAATATCTTGCAGAGACCCCATATAAAGCTTATGAAAGAAGAAGCGAAACTACAGAATCTTAGTGATTTTGAAAATAAGTCATTATTAATCGTGGATGACGATAATCCTTTTCGTGAGCGTTTAGCAAGAGCGATGGAAAAAAAAGGATTTGAGGTTTTTCAAGCTGAGAGTGTACAAAAGGGAGTTGAATCTGTAAAAACTAAAAAACCTGGTTTTGCTGTTGTAGACTTAAGGCTTGCAGATGGTAATGGACTTGAGGTTGTAAAAGAAATTCAGTCCTCAAATAGTGATAGCAGGATCATCATGTTAACTGGTTATGGAAATATACCAACGGCAGTAGCTGCAATCAAAGAAGGTGCCATAGATTATTTGGCTAAACCTGCTGATGCAGAAGATGTAGAGAAAGCATTATTGGCAGATCCTTCAAAAAAAGCAGCTCCACCTGAAAATCCCATGTCGGCAGATAGAGTTAAATGGGAACACATACATAGAGTTTTCGAATTATGTAATAGGAATGTTTCAGAAACGGCTAGAAGGCTTAAAATGCACAGAAGAACTCTTCAAAGAATTCTTTCTAAAAGATCACCTAGATAAATTTTTTAATTTTAATTATTTGCTTAGTCAAAAGAGCTAAAAGCATGATCTTAAAAATCTCGGCCAATAGAAACGGTTTTGCACCTAAAGCAAAAATTGGCTTATCCCATCCAATTAATGTTCCAAGCCAAATTAGACCCAAAATATAGATTGTTGAAGTTGCAATAATCAGCTTAAATAAAACAACGAAAAAATTATCATCAATCTTTATTTTAGAAGCTAAGTAACAAGCTGTTAAAAAACCAATTAAGTAACCCATAGTTGGCCCTGTAAAGTAAACCAATCCAACACCTTTTTCAGGAGAATTTGAAAATACAGGAAGCCCTGCAACTCCTTCAATTAAATACAGACCAATTGTAGCTAGTGCAATTTTATGCCCTAAACTTATTCCTAAAAATAATACAACAAATGTTTGCATAGTCATAGGAACCGGATAGAAAGGAATTTTGATCTTTGCCGATATAGTTAGTGCTATTGAACCAAGAACAATAACAACCAGAGATTTAAATAGTTTAGCTTGTGTGAGATTTTTTGTTAATTCCATTGTCAAATAATACTCAAAATATAAAAAATAATCTACTTATAATTGTTATAATAATTGAAAGTAAATTTTTTTATATACAGAATATATTATCATTATAATATTTAATATTACTTCATGAATAAAATTCAAAAAACAGATCATTTTTATTTGATTGATGGCTCTGGTTATATTTTTAGAGCTTATTATGCTTTGCCTCCATTGACTAGAAAAAGTGATGGACTTCCAACAGGTGCTGTAAGTGGTTTTTGCAGTATGTTATTTAAATTATTAGAGGACTCAAAATCTGATCAAAACTTGCAAAAACCAACACATTTTGCAGTAATATTCGACTCAGCAAGAAAAACTTTCAGAAATGAAATTTATAGTGATTACAAAGCTAATAGATCAGAGGCACCTGATGATTTGGCTCCTCAATTTGAGTATATAAGAAAATCAGTTCTAGCATTCAATTTACCATCTGTGGATCTTCCTAATTATGAAGCAGATGATTTAATAGCCACATATGTTGATCAAATTCTTAAAAAAGGTGCAAAGGTTACAATTGTCTCATCAGATAAAGATTTAATGCAGCTTTACAAAAAAGGGGTTCGAATTTTTGACCCCATGAAAAACAAATTTATAACTGACGATGATGTTTTAAAAAAATTTGGAGTAGATGCCTCAAAAGTTATTGATGTGCAATCTTTAGCAGGAGATAGTAGTGATAATGTTCCTGGTGTTCCTGGCATAGGTGTTAAGACGGCTGCAGAGCTAATTAATAAATATGGAACTTTAGAAAATTTACTAAAATCTGCTAATGAGATTAAGCAAAATAAAAGAAGAGAAACATTAATAGAGAATAAGGATAAAGCATTAATAAGTAAAAAACTTGTAACACTAGATCATAACTCTCCTGTTAATAGAGAGTTAAGTGAATTTAAATTACAAAATATAGATAAAGACAAATTATATAAATTTTTAAGAGAAATGGAATTTAACAGGTTGTTAAGTTCTGCAATTTCTGCTTATGGAGAACCTGAACTAGAAAGTAATAAGATTGAAACTCAAAATCTAGATAAAAAACAAACGATAAATAATAAAAATTATTATTTAATTAATAGTTTAGATGAAATTGATAAATGGATAGAGGAGGCAGAAGAAGTTGGTGAAGTTGCTGTTGATACAGAAACAACCTCATTAGATCCTCACCAAGCAGATTTAGTGGGGGTTTCTCTCTGTTCTAAAATTGGAAAAGCATGTTACATACCGGTTGGTCACAAGTCACCCAAGTGTCTTAAAAAAGATGCAGTAATTAAAAAATTAAAAAAAGTATTAGAAGATCCTAGTATAAAAAAAATAGGTCAAAATATAAAATTTGATTTTATAGTACTTTATAAGTGTGGAATAACACTTTCATCAATGGAAGATACAATGCTGATGTCTTATGTCTTAGATGCAGGAAAAAATAGACATAATATGGACACTTTATCAGAAATTCATTTAGGACATAAAACTATTTCTTTTAAAGATATGGTAGGAACTGGCAAGAAAGAAATTAATTTTAGCGAAGTAGAATTAGATAAAGCAAAAGATTACGCTGCTGAAGATGCTGATGTTACTTTTAGATTATACAAGAAATTTATCAAAAATTTAAAATCAGAAAAAATGATAAATATCTATGAAATTTTTGAAAAACCATTAATTAAAATTCTTGCATTTATGGAAATAGAGGGAGTTGAAATTGATAGTAAGTTTTTAAAATCTCTTTCATCTAAATTTGAAAAAAAAATCCAAAAACTTGAAAAAGAAGTATTTAAAATTTCTAAAAAAGAGTTCAATATCGCATCCCCAAAGCAATTAGGTGAAATAATTTATAATGACTTGAAAATAGCTGGATTAAAAAAAACTAAAAAAGGAAGTTTTGCAACAAGTGCAAGTGTTTTAGAGGATTTAGCTTTCAAAGGTCATGAGTTTCCAAAATTAATTTTAGACTGGAGACAAGTTTCAAAATTAAAAAATACCTATTCAGATGCTTTACCTGAACATTTAAACCCAAATACAAAAAGAGTTCATACTTCGTTTTTATTGGCTGCTACAACGACTGGAAGACTAGCATCTAGTGATCCCAACTTACAAAACATACCAATTAAATCAGAAGATGGAAAAGATATAAGAAAAGCTTTCACTGCAAAAAAAGGGCACCTATTAATTTCTGCGGATTACAATCAAATTGAGATGAGAATTTTAGCAGACCTGGCAGATGTAAAAGAATTGAAAAAAGCTTTCAAAAATAAAGAAGATATTCACTCTTTAACAGCTAGCCAAATATTTAATATTGATATTAAAAAAGTTAATCAAGATCACAGACGAAAGGCCAAGGCTATTAATTTTGGAATTATTTATGGAATTTCGCAATATGGATTAGCTAAGCAAATAAACGTTTCTAACTATGAAGCAGAGGAATTTTTGAATTCATATTTTGCTAAGTTTCCAGAAATTAAAGTTTATATGGATAATACAATTAAATTTTGTAGAAAAAGTGGATATGTTAACAATATTTTTGGACGAAGATCTCACTTTAATGGAATAAATGACAAAAACTTTAATGTCAGAAATTTTCAAGAACGTGCAGCAATTAATGCTCCCATCCAAGGTTCTGCTTCTGAAGTAATGAGATTAGCTATGATAAGATTGGATAAGAAATTATCAGAGGAAAAAAATTCTAATTCAAAAATGCTCTTGCAAATTCATGATGAATTAATTTTTGAAATTCCAAAAAAAGATGCAAAAGTAATGATTAAATTAATTGAGAAAGAAATGACCAGTGTAGCTCAGAGTGATTATCATTCTTTTTCAACTCCTTTAACAGTTGATATTAATGTTGGAGATAATTGGGGTATGTTGCATTAATTTATAACATTGCCCAAATTAGGACAATTTAGTATTTTTAAACTACTTTATGCAAAAACAAACAATAGCCTTGATAGATGATGATAGAAATATTTTAACAAGTTTGAGTATCGCATTAGAAAAAGAGGGTTTTAAAGTTCAAACGTACATTGATGGTGAAAGTGCATTAATCGGTTTAACCAGAATGCCACCCGATTTAGCAGTCATAGATATAAAGATGCCTAAGATGGATGGAGAAGAATTACTAAAAAAACTTCGAAAAAAAACTTCCTTGCCAGTAATTTTTTTAACATCTAAAGATGATGAAATTGATGAGTTGTTAGGTCTAAAGCTGGGTGCAGATGATTTTGTAAAAAAATCAGGAGGTTTTTCCATAAAAGTCTTGATTGAAAGAATTAGAGTGCAGTTAAGAAAAAAAGATTCAAATAACATTTTAGAGGAAAATAAAAGCCTGATATCTCATGGAAGATTAAAATTAGATCCATCACAACTCGAGTGTGAATGGAATGGAAAACAGCTGCCTGATAAATTGACGACAACTGAGTTTTTAATCGTTAAAGAATTAGCAAAGCGGCCTGGTATAATTAAAGAAAGAGCTCAGCTTATGGATATAGCTTACCGAGAAGATACAGATATTGAGGATAGAACTATTGATAGTCACGTAAAAAGAATTAGAAAAAAATTTAAAAAAGTAGATCCTGATTTTTCAGCTATTGAAACTAGGTATGGTAGTGGATATAGATGGAATGTTAGCTAATGTTTAGTAAATACTTAAAGACTCTTTCTATATTAAAGAAATTCTTATTTATAAATTTTGTAATTTTTACAATTATTGGATTATTTACATTCATATATCTAAATAATATTCAGCCAAGTTTAATAAAAAAAAAATCTCAAAATCACACAAATATTATTAACAACACTATTGATAATATTTTAAGACTAGATGTAAAATTCCAATCTGACGATATTAGAAGATTTTTATTTTCTACGAGGTTTATTTTTCAAAATTTAGATAGAGTATTATTTTTCGATGATCAACTTAACCTAATTGGAGACACTGATACTTTAGATCTTGATCCAAGGTCATTCTCTACAAGACTTGATAAAATTGAATTTGAAAGTTTAGATAACGAGGAAATAGAAAAAACTATTGAGGAAAAAAATATAAAAATTGATGAAAAAAAACCTCTTTCATTCAAAGATATATTAAAAAATTATTCTAGTTCTGAAAATTTAGGAGCTCCTTACACATTTACGCAAGAAGATTTTAATCAATTTAATGTAACAACAATTAAGAATGTTACAAAGAATGAAATTAATCTTGGTTATGTAGCTATTACAGAAAATGCTAATGAAATAAAGACTGCGATAGATGAGAGAAAAGCATTTGTAATAAGAACAGCTATATCTGTAGGATTTGTAATATTAATATTTTCTTTTGTTTTAAGCAGATATTTTATTAAACCAATACAAAATCTCGTTGGATACACAATTCGTGTCAAAGAAAAAAGTCAAGTTAAACCAGGTATTGAAAATTTAAAAAAAAGAAATGACGAATTAGGACTTTTATCTAATTCTTTAGAGGATATGACAAATGAGCTTCAAAATAGAGTTACGCATGCTGAAAATTTTTCGACAGATTTAGTTCACGAAATTAGAAATCCATTAGCATCTTTAAAAAGTGCATCAGAAATTTTACAAGACACAAATGATAGCGAACAAAGAAATAGATTATTGAATATACTAAGTCATGACGTTCAAAGAATTGAAAGATTAATTACTGATTATTCGCAAATGTTAAAGGATGAAGTTGCTTTAAGTAAAGAAAAAATGAAAAAAATTAATATCGAACCTATCATTCAATCTGTTGTTGATGATTACAATAATATTCATCAAGTGAAAAAAGGAATTAAAATTGAATATAAAAATGATGGAAAAGATAAATATTTAATAAATGGTATAGAAAACAGAATTGAACAAATCATTGCAAATTTATTAGATAATTCAATATCATTTAGTAAAGACGGTACTAATGTTTTTGTTGATGTTTCTGTTAATGGGAAAAATCAAATATCAATCAAAATTATTGATGAAGGACAAGGATTTAAAGAAAAAGACACGTCAAGAATATTTAAAAGATTTTATAGTAATAGACCTGAAAAATTTGGAGAACATTCAGGCTTAGGTTTAAATATTGTAAAAAACTTGGTTGAACTCCACGATGGTGAAATTGTAGCATCTAATCGTATTGATAAAGAAGGAGCAATGATAGAGATAAGATTTCCCAATGTTTAATCATATCTTGATAAATAAATACTTAGCTGTATAAAGCTTGCCATGGAAGATTATAAAGTAAAAGACATTGCCCTAGCTGAATTTGGTAGAAAAGAAATATCAATAGCTGAAAGTGAAATGCCTGGTTTAATGGCATTACGAGAAGAGTATTCAAAAGAAAAACCATTAAAAGGTGCAAGAATAATTGGATGTCTACATATGACAATTCAAACAGCTGTATTAATTGAAACTTTAGTTGCATTGGGCGCTGAAGTGAGATGGTCTTCTTGTAATATTTTTTCAAC
The DNA here is from genome assembly GCA_902597515.1 of uncultured Pelagibacteraceae bacterium. Classification (GTDB taxonomy): domain Bacteria; phylum Pseudomonadota; class Alphaproteobacteria; order Pelagibacterales; family Pelagibacteraceae; genus Pelagibacter. The sequence goes on along the minus strand of CACJYB010000007.1, from coordinate 8,258 downwards.
TCAAGATCATGCGGCTGCGGCCATCGCTAAAGCTGGGATTCCTGTTTACGCTTGGAAAGGTGAAACAGAAGAGGAATATTTATGGTGCATTAAACAAACTATAATTGGAAAACCAGACTGGAAGGCTAACATGTTATTAGATGACGGTGGCGATTTAACAGCTATCATGCACAATGAATATCAGGATTTAATGAAAGATATAAAGGGTGTTTCAGAAGAGACTACTACTGGAATTAAAGCACTAAATAAAATGGAAAAAGATAAATCACTTTTAGTTCCAGCAATAAACGTGAATGACTCTGTTACAAAATCAAAATTTGATAATTTATATGGATGCAGAGAAAGCTTAGTTGACGGCATAAGAAGAGCTACTGATGTAATGATGTCTGGAAAAATTGCAATTGTTGCTGGTTTTGGAGACGTTGGAAAAGGAAGTGCTGCATCTTTAAGACAAAGTGGTGCTAGAGTTTTAGTAACTGAGGCAGATCCAATTTGTGCTCTCCAAGCTGCAATGGAAGGTTATGAAGTGGTATTAATGGAGGAGGCTATAAGTAGAGCGGATATAGTTGTAACAGCCACAGGTAACAAAGATATTGTTACCGCAGACCATATGAGAGATATGAAGGATAGAGCCATCTTATGTAATATTGGTCACTTTGATAATGAAATACAAGTTGAGGCTCTTAAGAATTATAAGTGGACTGAAGTAAAACCTCAAGTGCATGAAATAGAGTTGCCTAGTGGTAAAAGAATTATTCTTTTAGCTGAAGGAAGACTAGTTAATCTTGGTTGTGCAACTGGACATCCAAGTTTTGTAATGAGTGCATCATTTACTAATCAAGTTATTGCTCAAATAGAACTTTGGCATAATCACAAAAATTATGAAAACAAAGTCTATGTACTTCCAAAACATTTAGATGAAAAAGTAGCAACTTTGCATTTAAAAAAAGTTGGGGCAAAACTAACAAAATTATCAAAAGAGCAAGCAGATTATATAAGCGTTGGAACAGAAGGTCCTTTCAAACCAGATGCCTATCGCTATTAAAGATAGCACAATCGATATCACTTCAGAGAAGTTAACTAAAGAATTAGCTAGAGAATTTACAAAATATCTTAAAGGTGGGGAGTTTGTTTTTTTATATGGAGAGATGGGTGTTGGTAAAACAACCTTTGTTAAATATTTTATAAATGAGTATCAAAAAATAAATAATTTAACACAATCAGAAATTACAAGCCCTACTTTTAGTTTATTAAATGAGTATCAGGTGAAAGATATAAGAATAAAACATTATGATTTATTTAGAATTAATAGGAAAGAAGACATTAATAATTTAGATATTTTTGAAAAAGATAATAAATTAATAACACTTATAGAATGGCCACAATTAATTACTGACAAACAAGATATAAAACTTATAACTTTAACATTTAATTATTTAAATCAATTAAATGATAGAACTGTAGATATAAAAGTTTAAATTAAAACCTATTTTGATGAAAAGGTTAGCAAAATTAAAAAAAATAAAAGGTGACGCGTCTTTTAGAGAATTTTACAGAAACAGAGAAAATAAATCTATTATTGTAATATCCAAGAAAGAAAAGTTAAAAAATCTTTTAATTTACGATGCGATAAATAAAATTTTAATTAAAAATAAAATTTTAGCACCAAATCTAATAAGTGAAAATTACAATAATAATTATATAGAAATAAATGACTTTGGAGATCAAACTTTGTTTCAAATTTTAAAAAATAAAAACAATAATAAATATGTCATTTTTAAAAAGATAATAAAAATTTTAAATAAAATACAATTAATAAAAGACAAAAAAGTAAAAAATTTTAAAAACAAATTATATAAAGTTCAAGAATATAAAAACAAAATTTTGTTTGATGAAACTAAACTTTTTTGTGACTGGTATGCACCAAAGATATTGTCTAAATCCAAAAGTATTCAATTTAAAAAAAAATTTAGATTAGAGATAAAAAAATTATTATCAAAATTAAATTATAAAAATGTTACATTTGTTCATAGAGATTTTCATGTTTCAAATTTGATGTATCATAATAAAAAAATTGCAGTAATAGATAGTCAAGATGCACTAATGGGCAATAGAGCTTACGATTTAGCATCCTTAATTGATGATGTAAGATTAAAAACATCAAATGAACTGAAAGAGAAAGTATTTAAATTTTACATAAAAAAAAATAAAAAAATTGATTTAGAAAAATTTAAAAAAGATTTTGAAATATTGTCGGTTTTAAGGAATTTAAAAATAATTGGTATATTTATGCGTTTAGCTGTTAGAGACAATAAAAAAAAATATCTTAAATTAATTCCTTACGCTTGGGAATTGATTAATCATAGAATTAAAGAGCAAAATCAATTTAATAATTTGATGTTGCTATTAAAAAATAATTTTCCAAAATATATAAGGTAAAGTTGTGAAAATAAATACAGCTTTAATTTTATGTGCAGGTTTTGGTAAGAGATTAAACCCAATTACTTTAAATACTCCTAAGCCCTTATTAGAGATTAAAGATGTAAGCATGCTGGAGAGATGTATTAATTTAATCGAAAAACTAGGTATTCAAAAAATCTTAATAAATACTTTTTATTTAAAGGATCAATTTTCAGTATTTTTAAACAGTAAAAATTTTAATATTGATATCAAAATAATTGAGGATGGTGAGCATATTTTAGATACAGGGGGAGGTATTCAAAATATGATTAAAGACTCTAATGAAAAGGATTTTATAATTTTTAATCCAGATACACTTTGGAGTAATAATTATAAAGACGAGATATTAAAAATGGAAAATATGTATTTTGATGAAAAATTAGAAAACATTCTTCTTTTAGTAAATAAAAAATTTAGTTTTGATAAAAAGTTAAAAGGAGATTTCAATTTAAAAAATAATCTAATTAACAAAGAGACTGAAAAAGAATTTATTTACATTGGATGTCAAATAATTAATAAAAAATTATTTATTAAAGAGAAAATAGAAAATTACTCAATTTTAGAAATTTGGAATAATTTATTGGACCAAAAAAGGTTATTTGGTTATGAAAGCCAAAATGACTTTTATCATTTAACTGATCTGGATATTTTTAAAAAACTAAAAGATCTTTAGCTCTTTCTTGATCAAGATATTTACAATTAGAAATTTTGCTATTTTCTAACTCAATTAAAAGTGGATTTCCAGTAGGTATTTCAAGTTTAGAGATTTCATTGTTATCTAAATTAAACAAATATTTGCATAAAGCTCTAATAGAGTTTCCATGAGCGGAAATGAGGATATTTTCATTTGTTTTGTTTTCAATCTCTTTGTTATAAAATTTTATTACTCTTTCATATGTATCTTTTAACGATTCAGTATCAGGAATTTTTTCAGTAGGGACTTCTTTATAAGTTTTAATATTTAAGGGATGATATGGATTTTTTTTATCTAAAGGGTCTGGTCTTAGATCCCAAGAACGTCTAAATTGATGAACTTTTTCCTCTCCAAGTTTTACTTTCATTTCATCTTTATTTAATCCAGTTAAAGCACCATAATGTCTCTCGTTTAATTCCCATGCACTTATTACTTTATTAAAATCATTCAATTCTTTTTGTATTATTTTTAAAGTATTTTTTGCTCTTAATTGAAAAGATGAATAATAAAGATTAATTTCAATATTTTCTTTTTTTATTAGTTGGCCAGCTTTTTTCGCCTCTGATTTTCCATTTTCTGTTAGATCTACATCTACCCATCCAGTAAATTTCTTTTCAAGATTCCATACACTTTGACCGTGTCTTACTAAAATTAAATAACTCATTTGTTTATCTTTTAAATTAATTTGATAAATAAAACTATATTATTAATGATTAATTATTTTTCGAAATATAAATTTATTTTTTATTTATGCAATTTGATTATAATTTTTTTATATTTGTTTCCTGGTAGTGTACTAGGCTGGTTTTTATATAAAGATTTAAGTTTACAGCCTCGAATAACTCCAGATTTTATTGTTTCAACTAATCATTTATATACATATATGGTTCTTTCAGCTGTTGGTTTTTTAACTTTCCGAAAAAATAATCAATTCAATATTTTAAGTATATACTTAATATTTTTATCTATTGTACTTGAAATTTTACAATACTTTATACCTAATAGAAGTTTTGAATTTCAAGATTTATTTGGAAATCTGGCAGGAGTAATAATAACTATAATTTTATTTTATTTCTTTAAAAACAATGAAAATTTTAAAAACTAATTTTTTACTTATTTTAATAATCTTTATCTCAGGATGCTCGTCTGTTCCAAAAAATACATTAAATAGTTGCTCAATATTTGATGAACGGTATCTTTGGTATAAACATGCAAAAAAAACTGAAAAAAAATGGGGTACTCCAGTTTATTTGCAACTTGCTATTATAAAAATGGAATCTAGTTTTAATAGATTTGCAAAACCTCCAAGACAAAAGCTATTTAAAGTGGTGCCTTATAAGAGGCCATCAAGTTCTTTTGGATATTCTCAAGCAGTAAAAGGAACATGGAAACAATATAAGGATGAAACTGGAAATAAATTTGCAACAAGATCAAGATTTAAAGATAGTGTTGATTTTATTGGTTGGTATACAAATAAAACTGAAAAAATTTTAAAGGTTTCAAAAAAAGACGCTTTCAGGCAGTATATTGCTTATCACGAAGGGTGGGGTAATTATAAATATTATAAAAAAAATAAAAAAGTTATCAATTTAGCCAAAAGAGTGGAGAAGCAATCAAATATTTATAAGCAACAATTATCAGAATGCAGAAATTCTTTATCAACGTCAAAATATATTATTTTTTAATTTAGCTGTTTTTTTAATTCAATATCAACTGCATCAATACGTTTAGTATTTTTTGCAAGAGCTAAATACATTGTTGGTGTTACATATAAAGTAAAGAAGGTTGAAATAATCATTCCTCCTAAAATTGTAGAACCCACAGCCAATCTAGACCCTTCACCTGCGCCTGGGCCAATATTCCCAATAACTAATGGAAGCATTGCTATCATTGTACTAAGTGAGGTCATTATGATTGGTCGAATTCTAAGTTGGCAAGCTTTAATTATGGCATCCTGGATTTTAACACCGGTAGTTCTTATCTGGTTTGTGTAATCTACAATCAAAATACTATTCTTTGTGGATATACCAATGAGTATTATTAAAGCTATTTGAGAAAAAATATTTACTGAACTATTTAAAAATAAAATAAATACTAAGCCGCCAAATACAGCTAATGGAACTGTTAAAATAATAATAAATGGATGAACAAATGAGTTAAATGTTGCTGCCATAACCAAATAAGCAGTTAACAAAGCAAGGGCAAAAATTAAGTATATTTCATTTGTTGTTTCTTTTAACTCTTCAGATTTTCCTTTCCAAGTGATTTGATTTTGAGGAGCAACTCTTATCATGACATCCTCTAGGTATTTAATTGCTTCTGTTAGAGTATAATCTTCTGCAAGCGCAGCAGAAATTGTAACAGCTCTTTGACGATTATACCTTGGAAGTGCTTCAGCAGTACCTTTTTCTTTAAATTCAACTAAACTTGCAACAGATACAAGTTTACTAGTGGTTTCAGATCTAACAAAAATTTTTGATAACCCATCTTTATCTCTTCTGTCAGCCAAATATTGTTGCAAAATAATTGGGTATTCTCTTCCCTCTTTACTGAAATTTGTTACTCTTTTTCCCCCATAAAGAGTTTCTAAAGTTCTACCTATATTTTCAGTAGAAACCCCTAAATCATTTGCTCTGTTTTTATTTGTGATTAATTTAACCTCAGGTTTATTTTTTGTATAATCACTTTCAATTCTGGACATATTTCTATTTTTTCTTAATTCTCTTAAGACACTATTTTGAATTTCTTCTAATTCTTCATAGCTAGATCCATATATGACCATTTGAACAGGCTTATTATAACTTGATACTCTTATTGATTGTGGAGAAATTGGAAAAGCAAAAGTTTCAGGTACAGAAACCACTTGTCCGATAGCCTCTCTTAGTATTTGTTGACTACCTTTTTCTCTATTTTTCCACTCATCAAGTAATGCAATAATTATAAAACTGTTATAAGACGTTGCAGATCTTCCAAAACCAGGAACTCTCATTATTAGTCTTGCATATGGACTGTCTTCTGCCTGCAATAATCTTAATATTCTTCCTTCAATTATCTGCGCTTTTTCTTGGGTATATTCAAATGAACTTCCTTCATCAGTTGACCCAATAATTAAATATGCACCCCTATCTTCAATTGGTATTAATTCTTTTTTGGAAAAACTAAACAAATAAGCTGAGGCAGCAATAATTAAAATTATAAATATTGAAATAGTTTTTTGTTTATTCACCCAATATTTAAGTGAGTTTACATAAAATCCTGTGAAAGATTTGAATCCATTATTGAATTTTTTTACAAAGAAATTAATTTTTTCTTTTTTGTTTAAAAATTTACTTCCTAGCATTGGAGATAATGTTAATGCTACAAAAGAAGATACAACAATTGAAAAAGATAAGGCTATTGCTGTTTCTTTAAATAAAGTTCCTGATATTCCTTTAATAAAAATTAAAGGTAAAAATACTGCTATAAGAATTAAAGTCGTTGCAATAATTGCAAATGTAATTTGTTTAGAGCCTTTATAAGCAGCCACCAAAGGTGTTTCACCATTTTCAATTCTTGTATAGATCGCATCAGTCATGATCACAGAGTCATCAGTGATTATACCAATTGCTAGAATAAAACTTAGTAATACAAAAATATTAATAGATAGATCAAATATATATAAACCGAGAAATGATCCAATAAGACTAACTGGTAAAGCAACCGCAGGAACTATTACAGCTTTAAGGTTCCCTAAAAAAAGATAAATAATTAAAACAACTAATACAAATGCAATTAATAAACTTTTATACACTTCTTCAATTGCAGCACCAATGTAGGTTGCTCTGTTAAATGCTATCTCTAACTTTAATCCGTCAGGTAAGGATTTGTTAAGTTCTTTGATTTTAATTTTTATTTGTTTAGAAAGCTCTACCGTTGACGCACCACTTTTAGCGTAAATACCAATACCAACAGTTTTTAAATTTACTGCATTTTTTCTTTGTGCTTTAAATAAAGTTTTTTCTGAAACAGGTCCAAACTCTATATTAGCTACATCAGATAAAATGATAACTTTTTCTTTATTTTTCTTAAGTGGTAATTGTTTAATAGTATCAATATTTGAATAGGATTTATCAATGTTTAAAGTTAAGTCTTTGTTATTAGCTTCTAAGGTTCCAGCTGGAAGATTAATATTCTCATTTCTAAGAGCTCTTTCAACTTCTTGTATTGTAAGATCATTTGCAGCTAATTTTATTGGATCTATCCAAACTCTAACACTAAGCTCTCTTAATCCACCAACTAAAATTCGACCTACGTTTGGTACACTTGAGAATGCATCTATAAGATATCTTTCTGCATAATCTCCGAGATCTAAATCATTCCAAGTTGGAGATGATAAAGCTACCCACATTGTAGTTGTAAAACCTGCTGCCTGTTTTAAAATTTGTGGAGGGTTTGACTCACTTGGTAAATTATCTACAACTCTTGCGACTCTTTCCCTAATATCGTTAGCAGCATCATCTAAATCAATGTCTGTATTGAATTGAATATTGATTCTACTTCTTCCATTGAGAGAACTTGAGTCAATATTTTTGATACCCTCAGCTCCACCAATTACATCCTCTAATTTTTGAGTTATTTCTTCATCAACAATTTCGGCTGAAGCAGATTTATAATCGGTTTGAACTTGAACTACCGGAGGCTGTATGCCATCAGGAAGTTCTCTTACTGGCAATTCTAAAAAGACAAAAATACCAAAAATAATTAATATTAAAGACATGACCCAAGCAACCACTGGTCGTTTAATGCTAACTTCAGTTATATACATTTAATTATTTTTTCTCTTTGTCTGATTTTTTAAAAATATTTTTCAACCAATCAAATTTACCTTTTTTTTCTTCAGCTTTTTTTGATTTATCTTTTTTACCCCAGCTAGAATTTCCCTGTTTTTTTTTAGCACCTTTCTCTATAGGTCTGATTGTTAAATTTGGTCTTACTTTTTTTGTTCCCTCTGCAACAATTTTATCTCCATTATTTAATCCATCTAATATTTCTACAAAGCCTAAGTATCTATCACCAATGGTTACTTTTGTTTTCATTACTTTATTTTTTTCATCTACTTTATAAA
>CACJYB010000006.1 GCA_902597515.1 uncultured Pelagibacteraceae bacterium | reverse complement strand
TTCAGGAAAAGTATGAAAACTGATGTGACTTTCTGCTAACAATGCAAGAATTGTAAAACCTTGGGGTTCAAATTTATATTTTGAAATATTTAAAATTGTTACTTTTGCAGCTTTTGCAATATCATGAATTACTTTTTCAAATACAGATGGATCATACTCTTTAGCTGTTCCAATGATGTCTAGAGTAATATGCTCACCAACTTTAGTCATATAACTAACTGCTTTTATAATTTTTAACTTTTTCTAAGATTTTTTTCATTTCAGCTAATGAAAGATTCTTAGGTTCACCCATCTTTAAAGCAATAATATATTGATGGCAAATATTTTCTACCTCTTGAGCAAGCTCGAAAGCTTTAGATAAATTTTCTCCAAATGCAACCTGTCCATGGTTTGCCATAAGACATGCCTTCCTATCTTTTAAAGCTTTAATCATATTCACTGAAAGTTCATGGGTACCAAAAGTTGCATATTCAGAGCATCTAATATCTTCACCACCTGCAAGGGCAATCATGTAATGAAATGGTGGGATAGTTTTCCCGTGACTAGATACTGCTGTAGCATGAGGTGAATGAGCATGGACTATTGCTTTTGCTTCCCACTTGTTTTTATAAATATCTTGGTGAAAACGCCATTCTGATGATGGATTTTTTCCAGAATTAAACCAAGATAAGAAGTCTTTTTCTTCGGTTAAAGATAAAAAAACAATATCTTCTGGTTTTAAAGATTCATACTTCTTTCCAGATGGAGTTATAAAAAAACCCTCAATACCATCTTCAATTCCTCTCACAGAAATATTTCCTGATCTTAAAGGAGATAAATTAGTTGTATTCAGTTTAATTGAATACTCAATTACCTCTTCTCTTTGTTTTAAATTTTTCATTTAAATAATTTTCTTAATCCATCTAAAGAAGCCTCTGAAATCCCTCTTTCAGTTATTAATCCAGTTACATATTTTGCAGGCGTTACATCAAAAGCTAAATTCATAGCTTTACTTTTAGTTGGGTATATCAAAACTTTCTTAATTTCATTATTCTCATCTATACCTTCAACGTGAGATAATTCCTCTGAATTTCTTTCTTCAATAGGAATTTCTTTTGCATCTTTAATATCCCAATCAATTGTTGAGCTTGGAAGAGCTACATAAAAAGGAACGTTATTATCATTAGCAGCTAATGCTTTAAGATAAGTTCCAATTTTATTACAAACGTCTCCATTGGATAAAGTCCTATCAGTTCCTACAATACACATATCAACTTCACCCCTCTGCATTAAAATACCCCCTGTATTATCAGCAATAATTGTGTTTGGAATTTCCTCTTCGTTTAATTCGTATGATGTTAAGTTTGCACCTTGATTTCTTGGTCTTGTTTCATCTACCCATACATGAACTGGTATTCCTTTTTTATGAGCATGGTAAATAGGTGATGTTGCTGTGCCCCAATTAATAGTTGCTAACCAACCTGCATTACAATGTGTTAATATGTTTACTGTATCTTTCTTTTTATTATAAATTTCTTCAATTATTTTTAATCCATTAATACCAATATTTTCACAAAACTTTTCATCTTCATCACATATTTCTTTTGCTTCATTTAAAGCAAAATTTAATAGTTGATCACTATTAATTCCTGTTAATTTTTTTATCATTCGGTCTACAGCCCACTTTAAATTAATAGCAGTAGGTCTTGATTGAATTAATTCTTTCGCGCTTTTTTTTATAAATTCTAGATCATTATTTTCTTGAACTGCCAAAGCTAGGCCATAAGCAGCTGTACCACCAATTAGAGGTGCACCTCTTACCTCCATTATTTTAATTGCATTTATTGCATCATTTACGGTTTTAAGTTCTTTAATTGAAAATTGGTGAGGAAGTTTTGTTTGATCAATAATCTTAACAACATTATTTTCAAACCAGATAGTTCGGTACTCTTTTCCCTCTATTCTCATTTATTTAAAACTCTACCAGCCACATTTTTTAATTTCTCTATAGTTTTTTTTGTTCTTTTTTCTGGAGCAGTAATAATTGCTACATCTAAACAATTATTTGTGGGATCATTTGGATCAACATAACTCTCAAAATTATCAATCAAATTTTTAATCATAATTTTTGCTTTTTCTGCGTTTCCTAAAAGAACTTTAATAACTTGCTGGACATCAACATTTTCATGATCTGGATGCCAACAATCAAAATCTGTAACCATAGAGACAGATGCATATCTAATTTCTGCTTCTCTTGCTAATTTTGCCTCAGGCATATTTGTCATTCCAATTACATCTGCTTTCCAAGATCTATATAAATTTGACTCTGCTAATGTAGAAAATTGAGGTCCTTCCATAACAACATAAGTTCCATTTCTTTGATAGTCTATATTTGATGTTCTAATTGCCTCTTCGCATGCATTCATTAAACCATTTGAGGTTGGATGAGCCATTGATACATGAGCTACTATCTCATCGTCAAAAAAAGTTTTATTTCTTGCAAAAGTCCTATCTATAAATTGATCTACAATTACAAATTTTCCAGGAGGTAAATTTTCTTTAAGAGAACCAACAGCTGACACAGAGACAATATCTGTCACCCCTAACTGTTTAAGTGCATCTATATTTGCTCTAAAATTTATATTTGAAGGAGAAACAAAATGCCCTCTTCCGTGTCTTGGTAAAAAATAAACTTCCTTACTATTATATATAGTTTTTAAAATCTGATCAGAAGGTTTTCCCCAGGGTGTTTGTAAATCAAGCAATTCTCTTTCTTTGAATTCCTCAACATCATAAAGACCACTACCACCAATTATTGCCAATTTATTTGTTGTCATAATTAAAAAATTATTTATTTATACTTTTATATTTACTATTATGAATTTAAAAGATTATATTAGATCTATTCCTGATTATCCAAAAAAAGGCATTTTATTTAGAGATATAACTACTTTAATCAAAGATAAAAATGCATTCGCAGAAACAATTAATCAAATTATTGAAAGATCAAAAAAGTATAATTTTACAAAAATAGCAGCAATTGAGTCTAGAGGTTTTGTATTTGCTTCCGCTGTATCCTATATTCTTAAAAAACCGTTTATTATGCTTAGAAAAAAAAATAAGTTACCAGCAGATGTTCACTCTGTAGATTTTGAACTTGAATATGGAACAGCAACAATAGAAGTGCACAAAGATTCTATAAATGAAGAAGATGAAGTTTTAATAATTGATGATCTTATTGCAACTGGAGGTACGGCTGAAGCAGCCGCAAAATTAGTTGAAATTTCAAAAGGTAAGGTTGCAGCATTTGTATTTGTAATAAACCTTTTTGATTTAGGTGGATCAGATAATTTATTAAAAAATAATTATAAAGTTGAGAATTTAATTGAATTTCCAGGGCATTAGAAAGCAAAAAACTTATCCACAGGCCATATAATGTTTGAAATTAATATTTATGATTATAACTTAATAACCGATGAGAATTGAGGAAGAGCTTAAGTTAGATTATTCAGATGTACTGTTTAGACCTAAAAGAAGTACATTAAAAAGTCGTAAGGACGTAAATCTTCTACGAACATATAGATTCAAATATAGCAAGAATGAATGGTCAGGTATTCCAATAATGGCAGCAAATATGGATGGTGTTGGAGAATTAGGTGTTGCTGAAAAATTAAATGAATATGGAATGATTACATCATTAACAAAACAACATGATATTAAAAAACTTAAACAAAATAAAAATATTAAAAAAATCTTTCCTAATATCGCACTTAGTGTTGGTATCAAAAAAGAAGATTTTCAAAATTTAGATAAGGTATTAAAAGAATTTAATTTTTTTAAATTTATTTGTATTGATGTTGCAAATGGGTACACAGAACATTTTACCAATTTTATTAAATCAGTAAGAGATAAATACCCAACTAAAACAATAATCGCAGGTAATGTTGTAACAGCTGATATGACTCAAGAATTAGTTCTAAGTGGAGCAGACATCGTTAAAGTTGGTATTGGACCTGGAAGTGTTTGTACTACAAGAATTCAAACTGGAGTTGGTTATCCGCAATTAAGTGCAGTAATCGAATGTGCTGATGCTGCTCATGGACTTGGTGCACATGTAATTGCAGATGGTGGATGTACTTGTCCTGGTGATGTTGCTAAAGGTTTTGGAGGTGGAGCAGATTTTGTAATGCTTGGCGGTATGCTTGCAGGACATGATGAGGGAAATGGTAAAATTGTTAAAGTTAATGGAGAAAAATATATAGAGTTTTATGGATCTAGTTCTGAAGTTGCAAATAAAAAACACTATGGTGGTCTATCAGATTATCGAAGTAGTGAAGGAAGAAAAGTAAGAGTAAAATATAGAGGTAAAATAAACGATACTATTTTAAATATTCTTGGTGGTGTAAGAAGTAGCTGCACTTATGTTGGCGCTCCTTCACTTAAACAATTAAGCAAATGCACAACTTTCGTTAGAGTATCCAATCAATTTAATGATAGTTTAATTAAATAATTTATTTTTCAAACTTAAAATCTTTAATATTTGTAGTTTCGTATTTCTCAAAAGGCATATGTATCCAAGGAGAATCTTTTAAGTAATCTACAGAATAATCAGGTTTAAATTTTGAAGTTGATTTATGCCATAAAACTGCAGTTTTAATTTTTTCATCAAAATAAAAACCATAAAAATGTTCTAACCATTTAATACTTTTTATTAAAGTTTTTCCAGAATCAGCTAAATCATCAACTAATAAAACATGCGATCCCAAATTTGGAGTAGTTTTTGCTAAATCTCTTGAAAAAGTAAACTGTCCTTGTTGATTTTTTATATCATCACTATCACCATGATAAGACTCAACAGATAAGATAGCTAGAGGGACATTAAAAAGTCTACTAAAAATATCTCCAACTCTTAATCCACCTTTTGCAATACAAATTATTTGATTAAATTTTAAATTATCATCATGAATTTTTTTAGCTAATTGCTCTATCTTTTTATGATAATCTTCCCAAGTTATATAAATATCTTTCATAATTTTTGGTAGCGGGAAGTGGGATCGAACCACTGACCTCGGGCTTATGAGTCCCGCGCTCTAACCAACTGAGCTACCCCGCCTAAATCGATAAATGGTTTATAATATAAATCTTTATTGTTTCAATAAACTTTTTTTAATCAAATTCTAAACTAAATAATAAAATAAATAGCTAATGAGCTAACTAAACCAGCTAAAATAATTGAAAAAACAATTCTTTTTTTTAGAGTTTTTTTTTGATCTAATCGAACTCTGTTTAGTAAAATATTTACATTAGTAGTTTTAATCTTATCTACTTCAAAATCTTTATTTTTAGCAATATCAGTATTAAATAATGATGTATCTTGATCGTTTTTTTTCACAGTTTATTTAACCAGCTAATTAACTTAAATACAATAAAATTAAAATTAACTAAATTTTTCTAAAATCTTTTGTATTTAGTGGTTTTGAAAGAATTTCGATTGGGTATTTGATCTTCTCAACCTCTATGAACAAATTTTTATCTCTAAGTGTTTCTACTGTATTTCCTGAATTAACATAACCAAAAGATAAATTTTTATCAAAGCAGAATGAATAATTTCCTGAAGTTGTTCTTCCAATGATTTTATCATCTAAATAAATAGGCTCTTCATGTAGCAATAAAGGTGCTCCAGGTTTGCTATCCTTAAGAGTAAACATTATTATTCTTTTATCTAATGGTTTATCTTTAATTTTTAACAAGGCATTTTTACCTATAAAATTAACATTTTTTTTATAACTAATTGCAAATTGTAAACCTGCTTGATACTGATTTTCTTCTGGTGAAATATCATGGCCCCAATGTAAAAAACCACTTTCCATTCTCATTATATCCATTGCATGCATACCGCAATGAGATAAGCCAAAGTTTTTGCCTTCACTAGTTAAAATTTTATATAAATCCAATGCATCGTTTTTATTTACATATAATTCAAAGCCAAGTTCACCCACATAAGATATTCTTTGTGCCCAAACTTTAATACTCTTAATCAATACATTTTTCCCTGATCCAAATTGAAAATTTTCTGGTGAATAATCTTCGTCACTAATTTTTTGAATCATGTCTCTACTTTTAGGACCAAATAAACCAAGACAGCAAATCTCTTCTGTGACATCAATAAATTTAACATCTTCAGATAAATATTTTAAAATATGAAATTTATCTCTTTCTCTAGTTGCTGCTGAACTAACTATTCTAAAATAGTTTTTATGAATACAAACAACTGTTACATCTGTTTCAATACCACCGTCCTCATTTAACATGTGAGTATAGGTAGATTTGCCAATTTCATTTTTAATGTTAGCTGTGCAAATTTTTTGTAAATAGCTATGAACTTTCTCACCTTTTAAATCAAATTTAGAAAAAGTTGAAAAATCAAAAAGTCCAACATTTTTTCTAGCATTTATTGTTTCATGTTTTGCTGATGGATACCAATTTTGATAGTTAAAACTATGTTTGTAATCTGGTTTATGTCCATTCAAAGAATACCACATAGGTCTTTCAAACCCTCCTGCTACACCAAAACATGCACCAGCTTTTTTTAATTCTTCGTGATAAGGTAATAATTTTTCGTTTCTTGAAGTTGTATGTTGTTTATACGGCCAATGCATACCATATAAATCCCCTAATGTTTCAGTAACCCTATCCATGATAAATTTTTTAGATGAATGAAACTTTTGAAATCTTTTTATATCTAAAGAAAATAAATCCTCATTTATATGACCGTTAATCATCCATTCAGCTGTTACTCTTCCTGCTCCTCCAGAACTTGCTATTCCAATACTATTGAAACCACAACACGTATAAAGGTTTTTTACTTCTGGTGTTTCCCCAAGTAAATACTGTGTATCAGGTGTGAATGATTCAGGACCTGAAAAAAACTTTCTTATACCTGCGTTTTCTAACATTGGGAGTCTATAAAAAGATTTCTCAAGGTAAGGTTCAAAATGATCAAAATCATCAGGAAATTCTCCAAACGAAAAATCATCAGGAACTCTTCCACTATTTTTAAAAGCAGGTTTTGCATTAGGTTCGAAAATTCCAACTAACATTTTTCCAGCATCTTCTTTTAAATAAAGACAAGCATTGTAATCCCTCAAAACAGGTAAATCTTTTGGAAGATCTTTCATTGGCTCCGTAATCACATAGAAGTGCTCATTAGGATATAGCGGAACACTAACATCAATATCTTCTCCAATTTGTCTAGACCACATTCCTGTAGCTAAAACTACATATTCACAATCAATTTTTCCTTGAGAAATTTCAACACCACATATTCGTTTATTTTTTAATAAAATTTTTTTTACTGTTGTCTTCTCAAATATTTGAACACCCAACATTCTAGCCGCTTTAGCCAATACATTGGTAACTCCAACAGGATCTGCCTGACCATCTTTAGGCATATAAACACCACCAACTAGATCTTCGTTTTTTACTACTGGATATAATTCTTTTATTCTTTCTTTGTTTAAAACTTCTACCTCAACATTAGAAAGTTGTGCAGTTGTAGCTTGCCTTAACAACTCCTGCATCCTTTCTTTAGATGAGGCAACTGTTATTGCTCCATTTTGTTTAAGACCAGTTGATAAACCTGTTGTTTTTTCTAACTCTTTGTAAAGATCTAAAGAATATTTTCTTAATTTAGTTATAGTAGAAGTAGCTCCTAATTGACCTATTAATCCTGCAGCATGCCAAGTTGTACCTGATGTTAATTGATCTCTTTCTAATAAAACAACATCTTTCCAGCCAAATTTAGCTAAGTGATAAGCACAAGAAGTGCCAGCAACGCCACCCCCTATTACAACTACCTTTGCGCTTGAAGGATAGTTTTTTTCCATTTCTAATGTTTGATAGCTTCTCCAGGTTCTACGAAATTATGTCCAAATACATCAGCAACAGCTTTGTATGTTACTTGACCTTTATGAACATTTAACCCTGCTAAAAAGTTTTTATCGTCACTTAATGCTTTTTGATAACCTTTGTTAGCTAGTTTAACTAAAAAAGGTAAGGTTGCATTATTCAATGCCAATGTAGATGTTCTAGGTACACCACCTGGCATATTTGCTACACAGTAATGAACTACGTCATCAACTATATAAGTTGGATCACCGTGTGTTGTAGGTTTACTAGTTTCTACGCATCCTCCCTGATCTATAGCAACATCAACAATTACAGAACCTCTTTTCATCGTTTTGATCATTTCTTTAGTGATTAATTTTGGGGCTTCTGCACCTGGAATTAATACTCCGCCAACTAATAAATCTGCCTCAGCAACTAATTTATTTAAATCTGTTTTATCACTTTGTTCAGGAATAATTTTATCTCCAAACATTTCAACAAGTTGTTTTAATCGAGCTTCAGATTTATCTACAATATGAACTTTTGCTTGCATACCAGTTGCAATCACTGCAGCATTTTCTCCAACAACTCCTCCACCCAATATAACTACTGTTCCGCCTGTTACACCTGGCGCACCCCCTAGCAACAAACCTCTTCCACTTTGATTTTTCTCCAAGCAATGAGCACCAGCTTGCACTGACATTCTTCCTGCAACTGCACTCATAGGTGCAAGCAAAGGCAATCTTCCATTATCATCGGTAACTGTTTCGTAAGCAATATTAATACTTTTAGATTTAATTAATCCTTCAGTTAATTCTTTCGCAGCTGCTAAATGTAGATAGGTATATACAATCTGATTTTCTCTAATCATATCAACTTCTACTTTTTGAGGTTCTTTAACTTTAACAATTATTTCTGCATCATTAAAAATATCAGCTGCGGTATCAGCAATTTTAGCTCCAGCTTTTATATATTGATCATTCTCAAAACCAGCTTCAAATCCACCATTATTTTCAACTAAAACCTCATGACCTTCTGAAACTAAAGTTTTGACACTATCTGGTGTTAAACCAATTCTATTTTCTTGTGGTTTTATTTCTTTCGGAACTCCAATTTTCATAAATGAAAATTAATTCTTTTTACTTTTTGCGTAATTTGTTATTCCAGTTCGAAGTTTTTCAATAATCTCATCAATATGTTTTTTTTCACAAATAAACATTGGAGCAATGATTAAACAATCACCTGTAGCTTTGAAATTTACTCCAGCTTCATAACAGTGTTTGAAACAAGTAAATCCTGCTGCACCTGGTTTTTTGTCCATAACAATATCTATACCACCCATCATTCCGTATCCTCTAATGTTATCAACAACATCGATATCTTTTAAAGACATTAAACCCTCTTGGAAATACGGTGCTAAATTTTTAGCTCTATTGAAAATATCATCTTTTTCAATGATGTCTTGTACAGCTAATCCGGCAGCTACAGAAATTGGAATTCCTGAATAAGTGTATCCATGGAACAATTCGATTGTTCCTTTAGGAGCATTTTCTGCAATAGCATCATAAATATCTTCTTTACACGCAACAACTCCCATCGGACTTATACCGTTTGTAGTAGCTTTTGCCATAGTCATCATGTCTGGAGTTACTCCATACTCTTGAGATGCAAATGGAGATCCAGTTCTTCCCCATCCAGTGATTACTTCATCAAAAATTAAAAGTATTCCGTGTTTGTCACAAATTTCTCTTAATCTTTGTAAGTATCCTTTTGGTGGAACCAAAGTACCTGTTGATCCTGCAATAGGTTCAACAATACAAGCTGCTATATTTTCAGCTCCAAAGTTCATACAAATTCTTTCTAAATCTTCTGCTAACTCAACACCTGTTTCAGGTTGACCACTTACAAATTTATGTTCTGGTAAGTGTGTGTGTCTCATATGAACAACACCTGGCATTAAAACACTTGCAAAAGTTTTTACGTTATTAACCATTCCTCCAACAGAGGTCGCACCAATATTCATTCCATGGTAACCTCTTTCTCTACCAACAAATCTAAATCTTTGACTATCTCCTCTTGCTCTGTGATAAGCGATTGCAATTTTAATTGCAGTTTCAACAGCAGTTGAACCACAAATAGTATAAAACATTCTATTAAGGTTTCCTGGAGTATGTTTTGAAATTCTAGTCGCTAATTCAAATGATCCACCAAATCCTTGTTGGAAAGGTTGACAATAATCTAAAGTTTTCAATTGATTTGTTATGGCTTCAATAATTTCTTCTCTACCATGACCTAAAGGATTACAAAATAATCCTGAGCTTGCATCAATCTGTGTTTGACCTTGATGGTTTTTTAAATACACACCCTTTGCTTCAACAATTAATCTTGGGTTCTCTTTAAAGTCTTTATTAGATGTAAATGGCATCCAGTGTTCATTTAAAGAATTTGGAATTGCTGTTTTATTTTGTGTGCTCATAAAAATTTCTTTCTAAAAATATTTTAATTTAATCTTAAAGCCTCTTTAGACTAAAATAAATGGATTAACTACCACATTATTGACACAACCAATGATTGTATAAACTTTCTTTTTTGTTTTACTTCGGAGACAATTTGAATTTAAATATCCAGAATTTAATTAATTAAACATAGGGGAATAAATGAAAAAAATACTAAGTTTTATTCTAGGATCTATTTTTGCACTTAACCTATCAATTTCAGTTGCTAATTCAGCTGCAAATGAAGTTAGAGTTGCATACTTTCTAGAATGGCCAAGCCCAAATTTAGAAGACATGCAGAAAAAGAATTTTGCTAAAGCTCTTGGTGTTCCAGTAAAATGGACAAATTTCACTAATGGTGGAGCAATGACTGATGCAATGTTAGCAGGAGATATCGATATTTCTTACTCACAAGGATTAGTACCTTTTATCAATGCTGTAAAATCTAATGCACCTATCAAATTAGTTGATATTGCTATGGAATACGGAATGGGTGGAACTACTTGTGTTACATCTAACGCTTCTGGAATTACAAAAGCAAACGCTACTGAATTAGAAGGTAAAAAAGTTGCTGTTCCATTAGGAACAATGGCTGAATACGTTTTTGATGAAAGTATGAAAGTTGTTGGTGCTGACAGAGGTAAAATGGACATTATTCAAATGGACCCAGAAGAAGGTGCTGCTGCATTAGTAAGCGGTGATGTTGTAATGGCATGTTTATTTGGTGGTAATTCTATCAAAGCAGCAACTGCAGTTGGATCAAGATTATTAACTGTAGATGAAGCTAGAGCAGCTGGTATCTTAGGTATAGATATCACTTCTGTTACAGATAAATTCATGAAAGAAAACCCAGGTATGTTAAGAACTTTCATCGAAGTTACTCATGAAGCTAATGCAAGATACAAAGCTGGTAAATCTGACATGAATTCAATGGCGAAAGCTTCTGAAATGACAGTTGCGGATATGAAAGACACTTTAAGTGGTTTCAAATTCTTAACTCCAGAAGAAACAAAAGCATCTATGGAAAGTGGTAATCTTGATGGTTTCCTAAAAGGAATGGGAACTCCAGGAGGAGCTGTAGATACAAGTTTCTTACCTTTATAATTTTAAGGGTTTAAAACTTTTTAAATAGGCACTGATTTTATAATTGGTGCCTATTTTTTTTATAAAATTTCTAATATAAGGCACTTATGAGTGATCTCGTTTCTCAAAACCTGAATATGATTTTTAAAACTCCTAAAGGAGAAACAGTTCACGCTTTAAAAGATGTAAGCTTTACTTTAAAAAAAGGAGAATTGCTTACAGTACTTGGTCCTTCTGGTTGTGGAAAAACAACTTTATTAAATATTACCGCAGGATTTTTAAGACCTACCTCTGGAAAAATAACACTTAATAATAATGAAATTGATGGACCTGGCGTTGAAAGAGGAATGGTATTTCAACAAGGTGCTTTGTTTGAATGGTTAACGGTAGCTGAGAATGTAAATTTTGGGCTTAGGATGAAGAAAGAAGATCCTGAAGTTACAGCTAAGAAAGTTGATGAGTGGTTAGATATAGTTGGACTTAAAGGTTTTGGTAACACTCCAACTTATCAATTATCTGGAGGTATGCAGCAAAGAGTTGCTCTTGCAAGATGTTTAATAAATGATCCTGATTTAATTTTAATGGATGAACCATTAGGAGCTTTAGATGCATTAACTAGAGAAAAAATGCAATCATTAGTTTTAAAGATTTGGAAAGAGACTGGAAAAACAATTATCTTAATTACTCACTCTGTTGAAGAAGCATTGTTGCTTGGAGAAAGATTATATGTAATGGCACCAAGACCAGGGCGTATACATAAAGAGTATAATCTTCCATTTGCAGAGATGGGTCTTACTCAAGATTTAAGAGAAATTAAAAAAAATAAAGAATTTTCATCTACAAGAGAAGAAATTTTATCCATGATTTGGAATATGGAAGAAGAAATAATGGGGAAAGATAATTAATGTTAACCCAATTTGTAACAATATTAATTATCGTATCTGTTATTGGCTGTATTCTTTATGGAAGAAGATTAATTAGGACTGAAAAAGTTGATGCCGTATTTGGTAATCCAGAAAGAGCAAAAGGTGGAACTCACTGGGTGATAGTTGGAACCAGCGCAATTCTCATGTTATGGCTTTATTATTCATGGGATATAGCAAAAGGCTTTTATCCAAAATCAGCAAATGAATTATGTCAAGTTGCTAAAATTAACGAGTCATTATTAGGTTTAAAATATCAATTTCCTATTGAAGAAAGAGAATTCAAAAGCACATCTATTATTAAAATTGAAAATAAAAATCTTTTAAAAATTGCAAATGAAATAAAAGCATCTCCAGATCTAAATGATCAACAAAAAACAATCCTTGTTAGCTACATTGATAGAACTTCTAAATTAATTCCTTTTTTAACAAGTGAAGAATTAATGGAAATGGATACTAAAATTAAACTTAAGGAAATGACAGAAGAAATAAAACTTCTAAGTTCAAATTTCCAAAAGAAAGATTATCCTTTTGAAACAGATGCTCAGAAAACTGAAAGACAAAAACTTATTGATGAACAAGGTGGTTGGGGAATTACAACAATAGATTCTGGGAGTGGTTCAATTGAAAATACCATTGAAATACCTACTGCACCTCAAACTAATAAAGGCTTAAAATTTCATGCAGCTGCAGCAGAACTAAAAAAAATTGACGACAAATTTTTCAAATTAAAAAATCATAATCCACAGTTTAAAAATGCAATTAAACAACTTAAAGATGACATTAAAGCTTACAGAAGAGGTTTAGATGATAATCAGGAAATCGCATCAGATTATGCAAAAAATATTGTTAAAATTGCAAGAAGAATAGAGTTTGCAAGTATCTACCCTCCTAATGCATTAAATGAAATGCAAGCAGCAATAATTGAGTTTGATGAATTGCAAAATAAAGAGCAAGGAGGATTAAGATTAATTGATATCCTTTTATTTCCAGCTGGAACAATTGTAGCAAGTGGACCGACATGCTCAGAACAAGGATCGGGAAGATGGCTACCAAAACCATCTGATACTTTTAATAAATTCATCCTGATGTCAAAACCAAGCGTTGGCTACAAAAATATTCCTCTTTTATGGATTGAAATGGTTGATGTAAGTAAAATGATAGGGTTTATTTTACCAGATTGGATAGCAGATATATTGCCTGGTGAATATCCAGTACATACTAAAGATGGAATTGTAAAAGAAAACTTTAAAAGCAATGTATTAAAATTTGTAACAGGTGACTTTAAATTATTTAAAGTACCTGTTCCATACGGACATATCTGGGATTCTTTTATGAGAGTATTTTTAGGACTAATCTTTGGTATCATAATTGGTGTACCTCTAGGATTATTTATGGGTCTAAACAGATTTGCCAAAGGTTTCTTTGATCCACTAATTGAACTTTATCGACCGGTCCCTCCTTTAGCATGGGCACCTTTAATTATTTCAGTACTTGGAATTGATAACTCAGGAAAAGTATTTTTATTATTTATGGTTTCTTTATCGATTATGATTATTTCTGCAAGAGCTGGTGCTTCTGGAACACAGCTTTCAAAAATCCATGCAGCCCACTCATTAGGCGCTACTAAAAAACAAATATTAAGACACGTAATTTTCCCAAATTCACTACCTGAAATTCTTACAGGAATTAGAGTAGCGGTAGGTATGTGTTGGGGAACACTTGTTGCTGCTGAGTTTTTAGCAGGTACAACAGGTATTGGTTTTGTTGAAAACGTTGCTAAAAAGTACTTTCAATATGAGGTAATTTGGATAACAATTTTTATTATGGGTCTACTAGGTCTTTTATTTGATATTACATTAAGAAAAATAATAGATAAAACTATTCCTTGGCGTGGAAAAGGATAAATGTTAAGGGGATGAAATGAATACCCCAGTTTTAAAAAAACAAGTCATTAAAATATTCCAAAAATTTGGTCTAAGTAGAGATCATGCTTTAATTTCTACTAATGCATTAATTAATGCAGAATTAGTTGGTGCATATGGTCATGGTTTATCAAGACTTAAGATGTACTGTGATCGAATTTCTAAAAAAGTAATTAATCCAAAACCAAAAATTAAAATTAAAAAAATTTCTTCTTCTATTTCTCACATTGATGCAAATAATAGTATTGGTTTTGTTGCTGCTGATCTAGGAATTAAAACTGCAATTAAACATGCACAAAAAACCGGAATAGGAATGGTGGCTGTTAAAAATAGCGGTCACTATGGTTTATCAGGCTATTACGCTGAACAAGCAGTAAAAAAAAATTTAATCACTATGATATATACAAATGCTCCACCTGCAGTTGCTCCACATGGTGCATTAAAAACATTATTTGGAACAAATCCAATTTGTTTTGGATCTCCTACTGGTTCTAAAATTCCATTTATTCTAGATACATCAATCTCAATGATTAATAGAGGAAAAATTAGAGTTGCAGCAAGAAACAATCAATCAATTCCTGCGGGAGTTGCTTTAGATAAGTTTGGTAAACCAACTACAGATGCTAAAAAAGCTTTAGCGGGAGTTCAATTACCAATTGCAGGTTTTAGAGGCTCAGGACTTGCTTGGATGGTAGATATATTAAGTGGAGTTTTAACAGGAGGAAATCACGCAGGAAGAGTTAAAGATCCATTTGATGATTTTTCAGGCCCACAAAATATTGGACATTTATTTATAACTTTTAAAGCAAATTTATTTCAAAAAAATTATAACCAACGAATTAAAGATAATATTAAAACAATAAAAAAACTTCCTAAGATTAAAGGAGTTAAGGAAATAATGTATCCAGGACAAAACAAATTTAACCGGTATAAAAATAACTCAAAAAAAGAAATTTCTATACCGGATGTAATAAAGAAAGATTTGGAAATCTTAATAAGTTAACATCGTTAGAGCACCCAAAGAAACGATAACAGATGATAAAATTATTGTTCGTTTAACTTTTTCCTTCTTCTTTTCTTCTAGAAGCCTTTGCTTTAGAACATCCACATTAACCCTTTTTGGAGTTTCGACATGTTGAGAGGGGGTCTCTACAATCTCGGATGTTCTATGTAAGCTTTCTGTACTCATATTTGTTTTATAATGTTAATTTTAATCATTATTAGTTTAATTTTTACATACTAGGGTTGTCCAAAATGGGTTGACTCTAATTTCACTTTTGTTCATATTGGGTTTTTTTACACAAACATGAATACTTTACCTAGCATTTCCGAACACATAGATCAGAATGTAATCAATAAAGTAATTGAAGATAATTTTGCCGCACTGGCACCCTCTTTTTACACTCTAGCCAGCAATTGGTTTGTAAGAGCTTACGACCATTACAAAGATATAGATAAGTTCATCATCATTATATATTTGATAAATCAAGACCTTATATATTTCAGACAAAATGGGATAAAAATTGATTACAATACATTTTACAAGGATAATTCAATCGAAATTAATAAAATTAACATTTCTGATATTTCAAAAGATCTAGGGGTACCCAAAGAGAGCATCAGGAGAAAAGTTTTAGAATTAGAAAAACTAGGAGTAATTAAAAGATCTGGTAAAAAAATATTTATTGTTAGAGATACACTTTACTCAGTTAGAGCAACTAATACGCTGACAGAGATTGCAACTATATTACATGAATTTAATAAAATTTTAAAAAAAGAAAAACTAGCAATTGAAGTTTATTCAGTTGATGAAATAGTATCTGCAATGAAAGAAAATTTCTCTTATTGCTGGTATCAGTTTAATAAATTCTGGTTTATTTATGTAAAGAGATGGAGAGAAGAGTTGAAAGATTTAGAAGTTTTTTCAATTGGCATGGTTATACTTATCAATGCAATTAAAAATAAGGAATTTACTCCAAAAAAATCAAACATGAATACTTATCGAAAAGAAATTATGGGATCAGATAAAAGAGGAGTTAATGCTATGTCTGTTGCTGATATTACTGGTATACCAAGACCAACGGTTGTTAGAAAATTAAAATATTTAATTGAAAGAAAATTTCTTCATATTAATGAAAAGAAATTAATTTCATATAATGAAGAATATTCAAGAAAAAAAAAGACAGATAAATTATTAAAGGCAAATATGCTTAGCTTAAGCTATTTTATTTATAAAATTTTTAATCAAATAAGAATAATCAATCCTTAATTAGATTTTTTTAAAAAATAAATAAAAATAAATCCTGTTATATACATAATTAGTGCATAAGCACCTGTT
Source organism: uncultured Pelagibacteraceae bacterium (assembly GCA_902597515.1). Taxonomy (GTDB): domain Bacteria; phylum Pseudomonadota; class Alphaproteobacteria; order Pelagibacterales; family Pelagibacteraceae; genus Pelagibacter. Next base: position 27,824 of record CACJYB010000006.1, on the reverse strand, counting down.
GGTAATGCGTATAATATATCAGTACCAAATATTTGCGTAGAGACAAACAACGCTAACGTACCATTTTGCAATCCACATTCTAAAGCAATACACTTCATTTGTTTAACACCTGAAGCAAAAGCTTTTGCAATGTAATATGCGATGACCATCATTGAAATATTTAAAATTAGGGCAATTAAACCAGCTTGTTTTATAAAGCTTAGAATATTTTCTCTTTCTGAATAAAAAGCTGCTACAAAAAAAACAGCAAATAAAATTATGTTAAGTTTATTAAATATTTCAACTTTAGAAGATATGAAATTTTCAGCAAATTTTCTGATAATCATTCCTAAAATCACAGGTACAGTCACCACTAAAAACATTTTTAAAGCTATTCCTGTCATTGAAATATTTCGAGAAACTTCCGTTATCCCTAACATGTCTGCAGAAGTAAAGATAATTAAAGGAACTGTAATTATACTTAATAAACTAATTACAGCAGTTAAAGATATTGATAATGCAACATCACCGTCAGCAAATTTTGTCATTACATTAGAGGTTACACCTCCTGGTGCTGCAGCTATGATCATAACCCCTATTGCTATTTCTGGTGGTGTTTTTAAAATTAAAATTAATATGTATGCTACAATTGGAAGAATTATTAATTGAGAAACAAAACCAACTATAAAATCTTTTGGTGTTTTAAATACTCTTCCAAAATCTTCTAGTTTTAATCCTAGACCTAAGCCTAACATTATCAAGGCCAAAATAATTGGCGCAATTTTAGTTACAATTTCCAAAGTCTCCCCCGCTCAAGACCAATTATATAAACTTGTTAAATTTATATAAAGAATTTTTTTTTATATACATGTTCAGTTTTTTCACTTATTTGTAGAAAAAAATGCTTTCAAACAAAGAAATTGTCTGTCCAAACAACTTATTAGATTTAGCTCATAAAAAAAAAGGAGTTAAAGTTGCAGTTGTAAATGCTGGTAAACCTTTACCGATGTTATCTGTTCAAGACGCAGTTAACGAAAATTTAATTGAGCCAATATTTATTGGTCATGAAGTAGAAATTCAAAAATGCGCTGAAGATATCAAATGGGATATTTCTAAATATGAACTTATCCATGAACCTGTAGAGAATGATACGGCTAAAATTGCTGCTAAACTTGCAAGTGAAGATAAGGTTAAAATAATTGTCAAAGGACACATTCATACAGATGTTCTTATGAAAGAGGTTTTAAAACGTGAATATAATTTGTTGGGAAAAACAAGATTAAGTCATATTTGGCATATGAGTATTGGCAAAGATGATAAACCTCTAATAATCACTGATGGAGCATTAAATGTATTGCCCAATGTAAAAACTAAAATGCATATCTTGAAAAATGTAATAAATTTTTCCCACAGAATAGGAATAGAAAGACCAAAAATATCTGTTTTATCAGCAACAGAGGAAGTTTTAGAAAGTGTACCAAGTTCAATTGAAGCAGCAGAAATTACAAAGTTAGCTAAAGAAGAAAATTTAAATGCTGACGTATTTGGGCCTTTGGCTTTTGATAATAGTATTTCAAAAAAATCAGCAGCAATAAAAGGAATTAAAAATTTAGTTGCTGGAGAAGCAGATGTATTGTTAGTGCCAAGTGTAGAAACTGGAAATGCATTAGTAAAAATGCTTATATATTTTAGTGGAGCATGTGCCGCAGGAGTTGTTGTCGGTGGAAAAGTGCCAGTCGTTATAACAAGTAGATCTGATGAAGCTCAAGCACGATTAGCTTCTATTGCAGCTGCAGTTGTTGCATTGGACTAAATGATTCATTGAATTTCAAAAGAAATTCATTTAAATAAACTGAAATTTAAAGGAGAGAAATGGCAATTACATACTTAAAAAAATCACCAAAAACATCATCAACTGATGACACAAAAACAAGAGAAATAGTGGAAAATATTTTAAAAGATATTGAGACTAGTAAAGAAGAAGGTTGTAAGGAGCTTTCAAAAAAATTTGATAAATATGAAGGTGATGTAATTGTTTCAAAAGAAAAAATTGAAGAAATAAAAAAAAATTTAGATCAAAAAACTAAAGATGATATTCAGTTTTCTCATGAAAGAGTGAGAAAATTTGCTGAAGCACAATTAAAAAATTATGGTCAGGACTTTGAGGTTGAATTATCTGATGGTTTATTTGCTGGCCAAAAACTTATTCCAGTAAATACAGCAGGTTGCTACGTGCCAGCAGGGAGATATGCTCATATAGCTTCAGCTGTAATGAGTGTAACAACAGCAAAAGTTGCTGGGGTTAAAAATATTTTAGTTTGCAGTTCACCAAAACCTGGAGTTGGAGTACATCCATCAATTGTTTATACAGCTGACTTATGCGGAGCTGATGTAATAATGAATTTGGGTGGTGTGCAAGCTATAGCAGCAATGACTAATGGTTTGTTTGGAAATGCCCCTGCAGATATTTTAGTTGGTCCAGGTAACCAATTTGTTGCTGAAGCAAAAAGAATTTTATTTGGAAAAGTTGGTATAGATTTATTTGCAGGTCCAACAGAAATTGCGGTTATTGCAGATGAAACTGCAGATCCTGAAATGGTTGCATATGATTTAGTTGGACAAGCAGAACATGGTTACAATTCTCCAGCTTGGTTGTTTACTAAAAGTAAAAAAGTTGCAGATTATGTAATGGAGAGAGTTCCAGAATTGATTGCAGATTTACCAGATCTTCCAAGAGAAAACTCAGGTGCTGCATGGAGAGATTATGGTGAAGTGATTCTTTGTGACACTGATGAAGAGATTGCTAAAGTTAGTGATGAATACGCTCCAGAACATTTAGAAGTTCAGACTAAAAATTTACAATGGTACCACGACAGATTAAAAAATTATGGATCTTTATTCATTGGTGAAGAAACAACTGTTGCTTATGGAGATAAATGCTCAGGTACAAATCATATTTTACCAACAAAAGGTGCAGGTAGATACACAGGGGGTTTATTTGTTGGTAAATTTATTAAGACATTAAGTTTCCAAAGAATGAGTAAGGCCGCAACAAAAGAAGTTGGTGCTGCTTGTGCAAGAATTTCTAGATACGAAGGAATGGAAGCGCATGCTAGAACAGGTGACGTCAGATTAAGAAAATACGGATTTTCTAATTAATAATTAATTGGTTAATTTTAAATCTAAATAGAGCGCTGCAGACCAAGAAAAATTATTTGCTCCCATAGGTTTACCATTCTTGCAACTGTAATATTCATGAAATCCTTTTTTTTCTACCAATCTAATAGTGCTTTGTTTAATTTTTTTTGAATATTTTTCGTCCTTACTCATGAGACCCTTGCATATAAACCAATTACAATTAACCCACACAGGACCTCTCCAATAACGTTTTTCCTCAAAGCTTTTGTGATTAGGTTTTATTGAAGAAAAGAAATATTTTTCTTTTAAGTTATGTTTTTTTAAGTTTTTGATTAAAACATTATTTATCTCATGATTGTTAATGTCGGCAAACAATACTAAGTAATTTGTTATTGATGGGACTGATATTTTTTTTTTATTTCTTAAATCAAATGAGAAAAAAGCACCTTTTTTTTTGTCAAAAAATCTTAAAATATTTCTCTCAGTAAATTTTACATAATTAATAATTTTTGAGCTATCTAGATTAAATTTTTTTAAAAGAATGATTAAATCTTTATTTGCTTTAAGAAATATAGAATTAAATCCAATATCAACAACATTGAATAATGCAGTATTGAAAATTTTTTTTGGATTATATTTTTTTTTTCTTAAATCGTTTTTAATCGTTACATATCTATCATAGTCAATATTTAAAGGTCTATGTTCTGGATTAATGACTTTATTATCAGCTCTTTTGTATTGTATATTTTTTTCAATTTTAACTTTACTCATTGGTCCATCCCAAAGCGAAGAGTTATCATAACCACTTTCCCAAGGATGAAGTATTGAAACTAAACCAGTTTTTTTGGGATCTCTATTTTTAATAAACCACTCATGAGATTTTTTAATTTTTATTATAAATTTTTTAATTTCTTTTTTTTGTTTTTTAGAAATTTTGTTTTTGTCTATTATTTGTTTTAAAATACTTGCAAGTACTGGTGGCTGAGTTATCCCAGACGAGCGAACTTTGTTTCCACAATTCCAAGCCGTATGGTTAGGATAATAATTTGTGTTTGTATTATGAAACAATATATGTGGAACCATTCCGTCTTTCCATTGCCCATCTAAAAGTGTCTTAATTTCTTTTAATGCAAAATTTAAATTAAAATAAGAATATCCTAATGCAATAAATGCTGAATCCCAGTTCCATTGAGCAGGATAAAGTTTGTTATTTGTTGGTAAGGTATATCCTCTTTTTCTATTTCCAATTAAAATTTTTTGAGCATTTTTAATAAACCTATTCATTATCCTTTAACGCTTCCTGCTGTCAAACCACTCACTAAATATTTTTCAAAATAAACAAATATAAACAATACAGGCAATGTTACTACAACTGACCCTGCCATTAAATATTGTCTTGGTGTTTCAGCATCTCCACTTAAGTATTGAATAGCTCTTGATAATGTAAATGAATTTGGATTGTCCAAAAACATTAAAGAAAATAAAAATTCATTCCAAGCAATCATAAAAACATACAAAGCAACAGATGAAATAGCTGGAATACTTAGTGGAATTATAATTTTTGTAATTATTCCAAACCAACTTAATTTATCTAATATCGCAGCTTCTTCTAATTCTTTTGGTATGCTTTTGAAGTATCCTTGTAACATATAAATAGCTACTGGGAGTGTTGTTGCCGTGTACACAATTAATAAACCCTCTATTGAATTACGTAAACCCAATTGACTAAATATTGTATACAAGGGAATAACAAGAACGATTGCAGGGAACATGTATATTATAAGAATAGATGTAGACAAAAATGTTTTTCCAAAGAAATTTAATCTTGCAACTGCATAAGCAGCAGGTATTGCAAAAAGAAGAGTGATAATAACGGTACCAACAGAAACAATTGTACTAGTCACAATATATTTTCCAAATTTATAAGATTTAAAAATTACAAAATAAGATTTAAACAAATCTTTTATATCTTGTCCAAAATTGATACTAAAATCTAAAGGATTCACTAACAATGCTATTTGTGTTTTAAAACTTGTTACTAACATCATGTAAAATGGAAAAAGTATTACAAATGAAAAAAATAAAATTCCAAATAAAGTTAAAAAATCAAATAAAATTACTTGAGTAGAGTGCTCTTCTTTTAAACCTATAAAAGTATATTTGCTAATTTTATTGGTGAAAAAATATAATATTAAAAATACGCCCACATTATACCAAATTGGTAATTTTTGTATTAAGTAACCATCACAAAAGACGAATATGGCAGAAAAAATTATTGATTTATAAATTGATTTAATTATGTCACCTATTCCTAAGTGAGCTAATGATATTAAAAGACCAAATGTAAAAATTATTTCTATATTAAAACTATTAATACTTAAACCTTGCAATGTTGCTAATATCTTCCAAATCGAAATTAAAAAAATTAAGAAAAAAGTAGATATCAACGAAAATAGTATTGTGTTTTTAGTTCTCATCTACTCTTTTTCCTAAAAGTTTAAAATAAAAAAACATAAACATTAAAAGTAATACTACGATTACTATTGAAACAGCTGAGCCCATTCCAATGTCTGATATTGCAAAACCTTGTTGATAAACATTTATTGGTAAAGTTCTTGTTCCTGATGCACCTCCAGTTAATAAAAAGACGTCCTCAAATTTATTAAAATTCCAGATAAATCTAATCATAAATAAAATCGAAATTACTGCAGTAATTTGGGGAAGTGTAATATTAAAAAATTTTTGAAAGGGACTGGCCCCATCAACATCAGCTGCCTCATATAATTCTTTTGGAATAGCTTGAAGTCTTGCAAGAATAAATAAAAAGGCTAAAGGAAAATACCTCCAAATTTCAAACATTATAACTGTTGTAAGTGCTAACCTTAATTTAAAATCAAAACCTAAAATACTAATTTCAATATATTTTTGTCCAAGAAGGTTTATTGGAGTTTCAATAATTTTATAATTTAATAACAAACTATTTAAAGTGCCACTATTGGGGTCTAGCAAAAGTTCCCAAGTATAAGCTAAAGCAACAACTGGGGCAACATATGGGAAAAGTAGAACACTTCTCATAAATGTTCTTCCATAAAATTTTTGATTAACCATCTGAGCGGTTAAAATACCGAATACTATTGAGCCAACAGTTCCAAAAAATGTGTAATAAAAAGTTGTTAGTAGTAAATCTACAAATTCATTTTCAAATAAAACTTTTTTAAAATTTTTGAGAGTAAAGTTAGTATTAAGCAATATATTATCAGATTTACCGTCTAATTTTGGTTTAATTGATTTTAGTTTTTTTTTATCTATTTTGGATCCATCATTTGTTGCAAATATTACTTGAAAATTTTCCCTATATTTAGCTGGCCAATTTCCAAATTCACATTTTAAGTTATACTTTTTAAAAGAACATCTTGGATCTAAATTTTCAATTTCAAAATTTTTTGGAAAATTATCTTGAAAAGAAACATCCCTTATTTCTTGAATTAATGAACTATTTCTTAACTTATATAATATTTTAATTTTAGAAGGATCATCAGAAATAGATTTTACAATTTTTTTTGCTCTTGGTTCTGGAATTCTAATATCCTTTAATTCAACCTCTTTAAAACTAATCCAAATGTTTGCAAAAATTGGAAATAAAATTATTGAAAATACTAAAAGGACTGCAGGTAATGTAAGTATGTATGCAGTTTTTTTTTCTGTATTTGCTAAAGTATCATTCATAAAAAAAGCGGATAATTTATATTATCCGCTTTTTTAAAAAATTTAAATTAATTGAATTTAGCTAATGATTTGTTAATCATATCAACAGCCTCATCGACATCAATTTGATCATCAATATAAAGTCTAGTAATTCTATTTATAAATTGAGAATTTATGACTTTTGATGCTCTTGATAATTCACCTTCTTTAACACCCCATCTATTTGCAGTATCTAAACCAGCTACAATGTTGTTAATAACATCTGGGTCATATAGATCTGATAAAGGAGCTTTTCTATCAACTCCAACAGGTAGTTTACTCCAAGCTTTTGTGAAAGCCTCAGGGTCACTCGAATTTCCTCTTCTTACAGGAAATTTACCTTCTGGAGCTATCGATAAAGTGCTTGTGTAACCTTCATCCATTGAGTACATGATAAATTGTTTAGCTTCATCTGTATCAGCATCAGCTGTTATACCAAAATATCTAACATCTGCCCATGCAGCACCTTTCTTATTACTAGGTCCACTAAAATTAGTAATGAAACCAGTTTTAGAAGCTAGCTCAGGTGATGTTGGATCACTGTTAATTGTTGGTGGAGCTGAGTCTCTTAAACCTGCAAGCTCATCCATGATAAATGGAGACCAAATAATCATTGGAGTTTTCCCTGCAAAGTAAAGTGCTCTAGATTGTTTCCAGTACAATTCACCTGGAGGACTTGCTTTAGCAATTACTTTATAAAACTCTAATGCTTCTTTTAGTTTTTTACCTTGTTTCTTGATACCACCCTTTTTAACAATATTAACCCCATTTGCTAAAAGGACGTGTTCTAAAACCTGACTCATGAAATTTTCATCAGTTTTAGTTGCAGCAACAAAACCAAACATTCCGTTTTGTTTTGATAGCTTCTCAACAGCAGCTACAATATTTGCATAGCTTGTTGGTGGTGCTAAATCTGCATTTTCAAAAAGGTCTTTTCTATAAACAACCATTTGTGTCCATCCATCAACTGGAACAGCTGCAATTTTTGAACCTTTTTTTGCCATGTTAAGTGCACCTGGCGCAAATGTATCTTTACCAAGTTCTTTCACAACATCGTTATTGGCATCTACATCTAATATTCCTGCTTCAGCCCATGGCAATACATATTGTAAAGTATGATAAATCACATCTGGTAAGTCACCTGCTGCCGCTGCAGCTGTAGCTCTAGTTCCCAAATCTTTTTCTTCTACTGGAATCACATCTACTTTAATACCTGTTTTAGCTTCAAAAGCTTTAGCCATTTCTTCTTGCTTAGCCATTCGGGCAGGCTGAACTTCTGTAGTCCAAAACTTTATGTCTGCGTAAACAATATTCGAAATAAAAAACGAAATTACGCAAAACATCTTTATTATATTTTTCATTTCCCCTCCTATTAATATTTAAAACTATATTAAAATGATTCTATTTAGCAAAGACAAGACTGACACATATCAGGTATGTGCTTGATACATGTTAATTATTCAAAAAAATGGTAAAAATTTGAAATTAGACAATTATAGGTTGTGTTATGATTTTACTCTTTTTCCATTTTCATCAAAAATAAAAATGTCATTTAAATCAAAACCTATGGAACTTCCTATTTCAACATTGCTTGGAATTTTTGCACTTAATTGGTGTTCATCTTTTTTCATATATACAATTTTTTCATTACCAAGGTTTTCAATTAATTCAATTTCAGGATTAAAAGTAAATTTTGTATTCTGAATTGCTTTTAAATGTTCAGGCCTAATACCCACAAAATGTTTTGATTGTTTTAATTTTAAATTATTAAATTGAATGTAGTTACCTAGCAATTTAATTGTATTTTCTGAAACAACATTTTCCTCGTTTACCTCTAAAATATTCATTTTGGGTGTGCCTATAAATTGTGCAACAAAAATATTTGCTGGATCATTATAAATTTCCTCAGGAGTGCCAACCTGTTCAATATTTCCCTGATTTAAAATAACTATTCGGTCTGCTAAGGTCATAGCCTCAACTTGGTCATGAGTCACATAAATCATATTTGTTTTGATCTGGTTGTGTAATTTAGATATTTCAACCCTCATTTCAGCTCTTAATGCTGCATCTAAGTTAGATAAAGGTTCATCAAATAAAAATATCTTTGGATTTCTTGTAATAGCTCTTCCTATCGCCACTCTTTGTCTTTGACCTCCAGATAATTGTTTTGGTTTTCGCTCTAATAGTTCTTCAATTTTTAAAATTTTTGCAGCTTGCATTACTTTTGTGTTGATTTCTTCCTTTGGCCTTTTTTCAATTTTTAGACCAAAAGACATATTTTCATAAACATTCATATGAGGATAAAGAGCGTAAGATTGAAAAACCATTGCAGTTTGACGTTTCGAAGGATGAAGTTCATTAATTTTTTGATCATTAATAAAAATTTCACCTTCGTCTATTTTTTCTAATCCGGCAATCATTCTTAGAAGAGTTGATTTTCCACATCCAGATGGTCCAACTAATACAAGAAACTCATCTTCTTTACCTAAAAGATTAAAATCTGTGATTATTTTATTAGATCCAAATGATTTGTGTACTCCGGTAAATTTTATGTTAGCCATTTTATTTTTTTATACTTTCTAAAACATCAACTCCAATTTGTTTTAATATGTGGATTATATCAATTGGAACCCAGTTTTCACGAATTTTTCCTTCATCATGGTGATAAAAATCCATAACTCTCATAGTTACTTTTTGGTTTTCAGATTTATATCCTAACCAATCCTCAGTTCCATATATTGCCTGAATACTATTCCATCCTGCCGTTAAAGAAAATTTTCCATCCCCTAACTCACAATAATGACCAAGTTTCCAATAATTTCTTTCCTTAAAAGTTTTTCTAAAAGGTAACTGATGATTGTCTACAAATCCCTCTAAAGATCTGGCAGTTCCAATACCACTTGGTCCATACCAAATCATTTTTTCATGCCAATAATCTTTTTGTGGATGGTTTATTAATCTTTCCTTAAGATCTTTATCAGAAGAAACCTCTAATTCAGGTTTTATATTTAAACTTCTCTGCATGATAAGTGATTGCTCTAAACTTGCTTTAGAAATTTCCATATCTTTTTCAAAAAAATTTACACCATCTGTGCTAATCGGATTTAACCAATTTCCTTCAGATCCTCTTGAAGAGTTAATTGGATTTGCTCCAGTTTGTATTAATAAATCTATTAAATCGATTAAAATATAACTCTCAATAATTTTACCATCTTTAAGCTGATGAATTTCACAACACTTTAAATTTACCATTTTGTTATTAGGTTGAATGCCCAACCAAGTATTTTTAAACACTCCTGATAATGAAGAAATTGAACCTACTTGGATTTTATCTCTAAAAGCGCCACTAATTACTATTTGCTCTCTTCTTTCGAGATCAGGAAATGAATTAAAAAGAGGTTTCCAAAATTTTTCCTTAAAATCATCAACTCCTACAAACTCGTTTAATGGATAAAAACAATTAACATTAATATCGTGAGAGAACGCATTTTTAAGATTTTGATCAAGTTTAGAGATGCCATCATTTACTATCGAATTTAAATATTTTCTGACAACTTGTTTGTACTTATAATTTTCTTCGGGTGATATGACTATTTTTTCTACTTTTCCTTGACCCTTAAGACCTGTATCAAATTGTTCTATTTGCATATATTTTTTGTTAGATAATTTTACTATCACAAAATATAGTTTAAAAAAATATGAATAATCGATTAGCTAAATTTGAAGATCTTGTTCCAAGCACTTTGCCATTTGTTGAAGGCAAACTTGAAGGTCATAAAGAAAGAAAAAATTATTCTATTGTAGGCCCAGGTGTCGCAGAAGATAGTAAACAATTTGTTAAAATACCAATGCCACATACTTTTAATCTAGGTGCCGTATCTGCTATGCCTAAAAATGGATCCGGTTTACATAGCCATACAACTGCAGAAGTTTTCATTATTTATTCCGGCAAATGGAAATTTTATTGGGGAGCAGAAGGTAAAGATGAAACGATTTTAAGTACTGGAGATATTATCTCTATGCCCACAAATATGTTTAGAGCATTTGAAAATGCGGGTGATGAAGAAGGTTTAATTTTTGTTGTTTTGGGTGGAGATGATCCGGGAATAATAACTTGGGTTCCAAGTGTCTTAGAAAAAGCAAAGAAAACAGGTATGGCACTTTTAAATGATAATTCATTAATTGATTTATCTTTAAATGAAATTCCAAAAGGAAAAAGTATTCTAGAACCAATTTCTAAAGAAGAAATAAAAAAATTTGATAATTACAAACTTGATCAGCTAGAAAAATTTATATGTAAATATAATGAAAATACAAAACAAGTAAATAAGATAAACGATAATGTTAATTTAATTCAAATTCTTGGAAATAAATTTGAAAATAAAGAATACGCTCCATTAATAAATCAAAATACTGGATTTAACCTTTCAATTTTAAAATCTAATAGTGGTCAAATAAATAATTTAAAGTTTGAAAAACCTACAATATTATTTTCAAGAACTGGTAAGTGGGAAATTATGATTGATGATTTTCAATGTATTTTAAATCCCAAAGATACAATTTCTATCCCAATTAACTCAAACGTTAGTATAAAAATAAACGAAAATGAGGATTGTTACTTAAATTGTGTAACTCAAATCTAATGAAAGGATTTGATCAAAAATATAAAAACTTTCCTGATTTTATTCTTAAAATAACTAAACAAATTTGGGAAAACAAAGATGTTGAGTCTATTGCTCAATTTTACACTGATAATATTCCTGTTAGATCACCTTTTGGGGTTACTTATGGAAATAAACCTGTAATTGATGCAACTTATACAACATTAAAAGAATTTCCTAACAGACAGTTGCTTGGTGAAGATGTGATCTGGAATGGAAATGATGATGTGGGGTATCATTCATCTCATAGAATTTTAAGTAAAGGAACACATCTTGGAGATGGTTCATATGGAAAACCAACTAATAAAGATATTTATTATAGAGTCATTGCTGATTGTGCATGCAAAAATAATCAAGTCTATGATGAATGGATTGTCCGTGATCAAGGTGCAATGGTAAGACAAATAGGATTTACACCAAAAGAATTTGCACAAATGATTATTGAAAAAGAAGGTGGTGCTGACAAAGCACAACAATTATTCAATTCAAGCTCTGAGATGAAATCAGATTATAAACAAAGCGTTGTGCCTGATGACTCAGCTGGGGGTAAATACTCAAAAATATTGAAAAATATCTTTAAAAATAACTATGATTTTTCTGATTATGCAAGAGCTGCAAATATTTATTGGCCTGGAAATAAAATTGGACATGGAAGAGAGGATATTAAAAAATTTTGGAATAATTTAAAAAATACTTTGAGTGATATAAAGTTTTCAATAGAGCATGTTGGTTATTTGGAAGAACCAGATAAAAATCCCAAAGCGTCAATAAGATGGTTTTTAGAAGGTAATCATTCTGAAGACAGTTTAGATTTTGGAGAAAAATCAAATAAAAATATTTTTATAATGGGGATAAACCATGCAGAAATAGTTGATGGAAATGTTATAAGAGAGTGGGTTTTGTTTGATGAAGTTGCAATTTGGAAACAAATTTTAATTAAATAAATTATGACAAAAATTAAAACAACACATGTGGGTAGTTTGCCTAGATCAAATGAATTATCTGAACTCTTGTTTAAGAAAGATCAAAAAGAACAAATAGATTTTAATCAATTTGATAAGGTTGTTCAAAAAGATGTTAACAAGATTGTTAAAAAACAAATCGAGGTTGGAATTGATTATATTAGCGATGGTGAGATGTCTAAGATTAGTTACGCTACTTATGTTAAGGATAGAATTGATGGATTTTCTGGAGAGAGTGAGAGAAAAGCGCCTAAAGATTTAGATGACTTTCCTTCTTTTAAAGAAAGAATTGCAAGAACAGGTGGTACTCCAACTTATACAAGACCATGTTGTACTAGTGAATTAAAAATTAAAGATAAAACTTCCCTAACAAAAGATATTAATAATTTTAAACAAGCATTAGAAAAAAATAATCACAAAGATGGTTTCATGAACGCTGCCTCTCCTGGAGTTATTTCTGCTTTCTTGCCAAATAAATATTATAAAAATGATGATGAGTATTTAGAAAACTTATCTAAACTTATGAAAGATGAGTATGAAGAAATTACATCAAATGGATTAAAACTTCAGTTAGATTGTCCAGATTTAGCTCTTGCTAGACACATGACTTTTAAAGATTTATCTGAATCTGAATTTCTAATTAGAGCTGAAAAACAAATAGAATGTCTAAATAATGCTATTAAAAATATCGACAGCTCTAGTATAAGACTACATATCTGTTGGGGAAATTATGAAGGACCCCATCTACATGATATTTCGTTAGAAAAGATAATGCCAATTGCGTTGAAAGCTAATGTACAGACTTATCTAATTGAGTCATCTAATCCAAGACATTCTCATGAGTGGCAAATTTTTCAAAATATAAATATTCCAAAAGACAAAATAATTGCCCCAGGTGTAATAGATTCTACAACAAATTTTGTAGAACATCCCGAAGTTGTAAAGAATAGAATTTTAACCTTTTCTAAGGTCATTGATGCTGAACAATTATTAGCTGGGACTGACTGTGGATTTAGCACCTTTGCTGGATTTGGAAATGTAGATGAAAATATTGTTTATAAAAAGCTGGAGTCGTTAGTGAGTGGAGCGGAACTTGCGTCAAAAGTGATTTAATTATCACTTTTATTCTATTTCATGAGTAGATATAGTTTTCTAGCTTAAATTATAATTTAACTAACAAAATAGAGAGAAAACATATGAGAAAAATACTAGTTACTTTATTGTTTCTACTTTTTGGAACTTCTGCATTTGCAGACTGTAACATAAAAAGTGGTTCGATAAATATTTTGGCTAATGATTTTCCTGCATTAAGAACTTTCGTTGAAACTTCTAAACAATGTAAGGGAAGTGCTGATTTTAAAGTGACTCACTCATCTGAGCATAATAAAATCGCTGTGCCAGCTTTGACCGCAAATCCATCTGAGTTTTCAGCAAGAATTGCAGCTAATAGTTCAATTGTTCCTTTGATGAACCAAGATTTAATTAGACCATTAGATGATCTTGTTAAAAAATATGGAAAAGGAATTCAAGATTCTCAATTAATTACAATCGATGGAAAAGTAATGGCTGTAGCGTTTATGGCTAATACTCAACATTTGTATTACAGAGAAGATGTTTTGAAAGATCTTGGTATAGCTATTCCAAAAACTTATGAGGAAGTAGTTGCAGCATCTGAAAAAATTAGAGCCTCAGGTAAAATGCAATATCCTTACGCAGCTGCATACAAAGCTGGTTGGAATTTAGCAGAAGAATTTGTGAACATGTTTATTGGTCACGGTGGTGAATTCTTTAAATCTGGAAGTGCAGAGCCTAATATTAATAATGCTAAAGGCGTTGCTACTTTAAATATGTTAAAAAAATTGTCTGAATTGAGTAACCCTGATTACTTAACTCATGATAGTGAAGCAATTAAAGTGGAATGGGAATCTGGTAATGTTGCATTGATGACATTATGGGCATCTAGATCGGGAACACTTTTAGATGATGAAGGTGATCCTAACATTACTAAGGCAACTAAATTAACTGGACCTGCTACTGTAGGTGGAGGAAATATTCCAGCTGCTACATTATGGTGGGATGGTTTCACACTTGCAAAAAACAGATCTGATGCAGATGCTGAGGCAACATTTAGATCTTTAGCGCATGCAGCATCAAATAAGAAGATGGTTGCTGACGCTGCTGATCAAGCCGTTTGGTTAGTAGAAGGGTTTGTACCAGGACCAAAATCTATTGGTGTTATCGAAGCTGTAAAAATGGGAGCAAAACCATATCCAATGTTACCACAAATGGGTTTAATGCATGGTGCATTAGGAAGTGAGATTGTTGAGTTTTTACAAGGTAAAGAGTCAGCTGAACAAGCATTGAAAGATGTTGAGGCTGCTTACATTAGTAAAGCTAAAGAACAAGGCTTTCTATAAAATCTAAAACTTATAAGTGGGGATTTACTCCCCACTTAATCAAAATTTAAATGCCTAATAAAACTTTTTTTTGGTTTTTCTTACCAACAGGCTTAGCAATGATCCTGTTTATTGGGTTACCAATTATATCTACCGGCATTCAATCCTTTTATGCACAACATGATCAAGTAGTAAAAGAAGTTAAAAAATGTGATCCTTTTGGATGTACTGTTTCAATTGTAGTTGATAACGAAGAAACCTCAAAAATTAGGGAAGCAAAGCCTCTTGGAAAATTTAATGGTTTTGGTACTTATACTGATCGAAATCATTTAGCAGTTGATGAAATAAAAAAATTTTGGAATGAAACTGAAAGTTTTGGCGCTTTTGTAGACCAAGTAACTAATCTTCCCTTTTATAAAGCTCTAATATTTACTTTAACTTATTGTTTGTTTGTTACACCAAATGTACTCCTCTTAGGATTTATTATTGCATTAAGCTTAAATGCAGTTGCTAGAAAAATTAGAGGACCTTTAATCTTTGGTACAATTTTACCGATGATTGTTACACCGTTGGTTGGATCATTAGTATTATTTTGGATGATAGATTCTCAAGGTATAATTGGAGCAAATATTCAAAATTTGATGAATGATCCTTATTTATCACTTAAATCATCAAAAACATTAACTTGGATAACAATTATTATTTATGGAATATGGCATCACTCCCCTTTTGCCTTTGTAGTTTTTTACGCAGCACTTCAAACAGTCCCTCAAGAACCAATTGAAGCTGCAATTATAGATGGAGCCTCAAGATTTCAAAGAATTAAACATATAGTTTTACCACATATTTATCCTGTAGTTACATTTGTTGCTTTGATTTCTTTAATGGATAACTTTAGAGTATTTGAGCCCATTATAGGTTTTAGCGCTGAAGGAAGTGCACAATCTTTATCTTGGTTAATCTATGACAATTTAGTTAATGAGGAAGTGATATTGTTTGGTTCCGCTGCAGCTACTTCAATGATGACAATTATTGGAATAGCTATTCTGCTAGCACCAGTATTAATTAGAACTTGGAAAGAATTTAAAACAGCGAGATAATTATGGATTATGGACTAGATACAAAATCAACTCGTTTAAAAACTTTTAATACTATTTTTATAATCACTTGGTTGTTAATTGCTTGCTTCCCTTTTATTTGGACTTTTTGGGGATCATTTAAAGTAAGAGCTGATTTCTTTTCAAGATCTGATTGGTGGTATGCGATATCAGCATTTAATACCTTAATTGAAACAGGCGGACAATTTACAACTAATGCTTATACTCAGGCTTGGACTGAAGGCGAATTTTGGAAAGCATCAAAAAATACAATTATAGTTACAGTATTTGTTGTAAGTATTTCTTTGTTTTTAGGAACTTTAGGAGCATACGCTCTTTCAAGATCAACTGAGAAATATGCTTTTTGGATTTTAATGGCAGCTTTAATTTTTAGAGCTATGCCACATATAACTTTAGTATCAGGATATCTTTTTCCTTTCTTTGAATTGCAGATTTGGGGAATTCTTCCTACTACGATTGTTGTTTTGGTTGCTATAAATCAACCTTTTACTTTGTGGCTGCTTTATTCATTTTTCAAAACTGTCCCTAAAGAACTTGATGAAAGTGCTTTAATAGATGGTTGTTCGTATTTTCAAGCTTTTAGACATATCATTATGCCTGTGATGTGGCCTGGAGTAATTACAGCAGGGTTATTTAGTTTAATGTTAGCTTATAATGATTTTACCGTAACAGCGTTACTTCTTAATCAAGAAAATCACACTATGGTTCCAAAAATACAAAGTTATTTAGGTACTAATCAACATGAAGGAAATTTAATGTGGGCAGTTTCTGCAGTTGTATCTGCTACTGCACCTTTATTTATGCTTGTTATGTTTTTCCAAAGACAGGTCATTAGTGGTTTAACTGCTGGAGCTGTGAAAGGTTGAAATATTATAAAGCATTACTTTTTGGTTCTATTGGATCTATTGTTGAAACTTCAGAAATTCAGAGAAAGTCATTCAATAAAGCATTCAAACAATATGGACTCGATTGGAATTGGACCAAACGTGAGTATCAAAATTTATTAAGCAAATCAGGTGGCAAAAATAGAATATCAAGATATGCCAAAAAGAAAAAAATTGAAGTTAATTCAGTATATTTAAGAAATTTAAAGACTAAATTCTTTAATAATTATCTTAAAAAACATCAGCTTAAATTAAGGCCAGGTGTAAAAAATTTAATTTCTTTATGCAAAAAAGAAAATATTAAAATTGCGTTTGTTTCATCTACTTCTACAAATAATATAAATTCAATCTTATATTGTTTAAGAAATTCAATTAATAAAAGAGATTTTAACTTTATAGGGAATGCAAAATTAGTAAAAAAATACAAACCCTACCCAGATATATACTTATTAGCACTTAAAAAACTTAAGCTTAAAGCTAATGATTGTTTAGCAATTGAGGATTCTCAAGAAAGTTTAAATTCAGCTAGACGAGCTAAAATAAAATGTATAATTTTTCCTGGAAAATTTCATTCTTCAAAAAAATTTATTGGAGCTTATAAAAAAGTTTATCAGCTTAATAAAAATATTATTTTGAGATAAATTCTTTTACCAAATTATTAAACTGATCAGGCTGTTCTAAGTGAACATTATGAGCACAATCTTTAAATATTTCTAAACGGCTATTTTTAATGTTTTTATTAAGTGTATCAACTTGATCAAAATTATATGAAGTATCTTTATCGCCCCATATTATAAGGGTGTCATTTTTTATATTTTTTAAATTTTCTTTACCTCTCCAATTTTTCATTGCTAGTAATGCATTATCAGCAGCTTCTAATGAAACATTTTTAACAGCATTTTCACAAAGGAAATAATTTTTGTCCTTATCACCTTTTACAAACCACTTAAGAGGCACTCTAGAAAAAGAGAGTTGTGTACCTTCTTGTTTAAGTTTTTCCCTTGTTTCATCCATAGTCTCAAATCTTCCCGGGATATCTCCAATAGATCCTGTTGCAAAACAAATTAATTTATTAACTCTATCCCCAATCAATTTTGTAATTTCTTGAACAATCATTCCTCCCATTGAATGACCAATTAAATTGAATTTATCAATCTTTTTTTGATCTAGTACAATTATAATTTCTTTAGCCATTTTATTAATAGAATCTAAAGATTTTACATTATGACTTTCTCCAAATCCTGGGAGAGCTGGGGTAATTACACGATAATCTTTTGAAAAAAATTCTTTTTGAAAAGTCCACATTTCAGATGAGCCTAGATAACCATGAACTAAAACAAAAGGAAACCCTTCGCCTAAATCATCTACGTAAATCTTGCTCATAATATTTCCTTAATAATGAATAAAGTTAAAATAAACATAAAACATATAATAAAAATATTAATTACTTTCCAAATTTTTTTACTATTTGCATACTTCGATAAATAATTAGATAAATATCCTAATATAAAAAAAAATAAAAATGATGCTATAGACGCACCTATCCCAAATAAAATTTTTTGGTTAAGTAAATAATTTTTTGAAAAATTTCCAAGAAAAAAAACTGTATCAGAATAAACATGTGGATTTAAATATGTAAATCCTAAAGTTTTAAATACAATATTTAATTTTGAAATATTATTTGGCTCAGTGCTAAAATTAATATCAGAATAATGAGATTTTATTTTTTTAAAAATAAAGTGAAGTAAAAATAAAATTAAAAATAAATTTAAAATTAATTCAATTAAAGAGTTAAAATATTGATTAAAATAGTGGAAAAGAAAAATACCCAAAAAAATTAATATCAAATCTGATATTGAGCATATTAAGCAAACAATAAATATGTGTTGTTTTTTTAAACCTTGCTCAATAACAAAAATATTCTGGGCACCTATAGCTAAGATTAAGCTAATCCCAGTAAAGAAGCCTAATACCAGGTATTCCATTAGGCTTTAAGTTTACTCTGGATTTGCTGTTAATGTTTTGATTTCTAGAATATTTTCGTTTGGGTCTTTAACGAAGAAAGTTTCTTGCTCGTATTTTGTTCCTTTAAATCTCAAATAAGGTTCATCGTAATACTTAGTTCCACTATCTTTTAATCTTTGTTTTAAAGCATCAAAGTCTTTTCTGGATAAATGAACACCAAAATGAGGAACAGAAACATTTCCCATGTCTACATCATGTCTCTCATTGTCTAATTTATGTTCGCTTTTATGCAAAGTTAATTCATTGCCCCAAAAATCAACATCTGCCCACTCTTGTGCAGAGTTATCTAACCTACATCCTAAAGTTTCACTGTAAAATTTTTTTGCAACCTCTAAGTCTCCACATGGGATAGCTAAATGAAAACAATTGGTGTTTTTGTACATATAAACCTCTTTAAATTGAGCGATTAAGTACTATATAAGGCATATAATTTTTTAATCAACAGCAACTAAACTTAAGAAATATGAGTGATTTTTTACAATCAATAATTGATAGAGATCCAGCAGCAAAATCTAAATTAAGTTTAATATTAACTTATCCAGGTGTTAAAGCAGTATTCTTTCATAGAATAGCTAATTTTTTTAGTACTGCAAAATTTCATTTGATTGCAAGAATCATTTCTCAATTTTCAAGATTCTTAACTGGTATCGAAATACATCCAAACGCTAAAATTGGAAAAAATTTATTTATCGATCATGGAATGGGTGTTGTGATTGGCGAAACTTCAGACATTGGAGACAATGTTACAATCTATCATATGGTTACATTAGGTGGAATTGCACCTAGTATAAACTCTAATGATCAACGTAATATGAAAAGACATCCTACTATAAAAGAAGATGTAGTAATTGGATCAGGTGCACAAGTATTAGGCCCAGTAGTAGTTGGCAAAGGTGCAAGAATTGGAGCTAATGCAGTCATTACTAAAGATGTTGCAGAAAATGCTGTTATGGTTGGAATCCCAGCAAGAAGTGTTGGAATAGCTGATAGTGAATTTAAACCTTATGGAATTACACCTGATAGTGATAAAAAATCAGAAAATGAATAACACACAAAACGATTTTATTTCAGGAATAGGAAACACCCCATTAATTAAATTAAGAGCAGCATCAGAAATTACTGGATGCAATATTTATGGAAAAGCAGAATTTTTAAATCCAGGAGGCTCTGTTAAAGATAGAGCTGCACTTGCCTTAATTAAAGATGCTCAAGAAAAAAAGTTAATTGCTAAAGGTGGAACAGTTGTTGAAGGAACAGCAGGTAACACTGGAATTGGTTTAGGCCTTTTAGGAAATTCTCTAGGTTATAAAACGATCATTGTAATGAATGATAATCAAACCCAAGAGAAAAAAGATCTACTTAGAAATCTTGGAGCTGAATTAAGATTAGTGCCACCTAAACCTTACAAAGATGATAACAATTTTGTTAAAGTAGCAGCTAGACTTGCGGATGAATTAAGACCAACAAACAATAACGGTGTAATTTGGGCTAACCAGTTTGACAATACAGCAAATGCTAAAGGTCATTACGAAGGTACTGGACAAGAAATTTGGGAACAAACTGAAGGCAAGGTTGATGGCTTTGTATGTTCTTCTGGAACTGGAGGAACTATTTCAGGTGTAAGTAATGCTCTTAAAGAAAAAAACAAAAATATAAAAATTTACCTATCTGATCCAAAAGGTTCTGCTCTTTATAATTACATTAAAAATGGTGAACTTAAATCGGAGGGTGGTTCAATTACCGAAGGTATTGGCTCAAGTAGAGTGACTGCTAACTTTGGTGAAGCCAAAATTGATGACGCATACTCCATTGATGATCATGAAGCATTACCTATTCTTTATGATTTAATTCAAAATGAAGGCCTGAGCTTAGGTACTAGTTGTGGTATCAATATCGCTGGAGCAATAAGAATGGGTAAAGAATTAGGGCCTGGTAAAACTATTGTAACAATTCTTTGTGATAGAAGTGATAAATACGCAACTAAAATGTTTAATAAAAAATTTTTAGAAGAAAAAGGTTTGCCGATACCTAATTGGTTTTAAATATAAATTTTATCAGCTAATCCGTAAGTAAGAATAGCACTTAAAATCGTAAGTACTCCAGCAGCTATTACACCTTCACTGTTAGTCTTTTCAGTGTGTCCAAGTTTATTTATGTAAATGGTATAAATACCAAATATTAAGTACATTAAATTTTGAACAAATACTAAATTAAAGAACGCCCAAGTTCCATTTACTCCACCATCTCTAACAAACATAATATAAAGAGCCATTAAGAAAGATCCAACAAAAGGAGCTCCAAAAAATCTTGTAATCACAGCTGCCGAATGATCGATGTTATATTGATCCATGAAACTCTTTGTTCCAACTATAGCTCTAAAAGCATAAACAGCGTAAACAAGGAAATGAACAATAAAAATTATTAGATAAACAATTCCATTAAATTTTTCGATCATAATTAAATATTATCAAATTTTTAAGTTAAATAAAACAGCATAATCAACATTTTTTATACTCTGAAATTGCATAACTGTCGCGCGCTATAAACACAAGAGACTCCTTAACAATTATGTAACAGTGTTCTGTTTAATTAAATAACTTTAAGGAGGTAAAAATGAGGAAAATTTTATTTTTAATAATATTTTTAACGATCTCAAATTACTCATTAGCAGAATCAGGAAAATTTAATGCTGCTGGAGCAGGATCGTGGTCATTGAATGCAATGGATGCTGGAAATGGAAATATGAGTATTACTTACGATGGTAATGCTGGACTAATGGACAAAGAACCTGGAAGTA
The DNA here is from genome assembly GCA_902597515.1 of uncultured Pelagibacteraceae bacterium. GTDB lineage: Bacteria > Pseudomonadota > Alphaproteobacteria > Pelagibacterales > Pelagibacteraceae > Pelagibacter. The sequence continues at coordinate 6,120 of CACJYB010000006.1, read as the reverse complement.
TTTTTGATAAATCCACTATGCATTGTATTGGTGGGTTAACATTGGTAGCTGGAAAATTTGATGATGAAACTGGAATGTGTACTTTTTATTTAATGGATGGTGAAAAAGTTTACATAAATTACAAAGGTAAAGGAACTGGCGGACAAGGTGGAACAGGTACTTTTGTTATTGTTGGTGGAACTGGAAAATATGAAAATATTTCTGGAAGTGGTTATTCAAGTCGACAGAATATTAGAGGTAAATCTGGTATGGCACACTCAATGAATCAAATGAGTGGTGAATATACTTATTAATAGAGGTGTTTATGAAAAAAATAATAATAACTTTTTTATTTAGCATTGTTTTTATAAAATCAGCTTATGCTGATATGAATGATACTGATAAGAATAGAGCTTGGGAATGTAGTGGTATTTACATGGCTAACTATTTCTTACCTTCAGGTGAAACATTTGAATACAGTATGAAAGAAAAATCTATGGCATCTGTAAAAGTTTTAAAAGCTTATGCTTTAGAAGTAGGAATTCCTGAAAAGGAATGGGATGAAGGCGTAAACAAAGCTGTTGATAAGCATTATGGATCTAAATTTGACGAATCTAAAACTAATGCATGTCATGACTTTGTAAATTCAACAATACCTAATGGAGAAGATAGAGTTAAAAAGGTAGTTCAAACTCTATATTAACAAAAAAAAGGAGAAAAAATGGAAAAAGAAATGTTAGTAGTAGCAAAGTTAAAAGAAGGTACTTTTGAAAAATTCATGGGATTTATGCAATCTCCTGAAGGACTTGCTGAAAGAGCAAAAGTTGCAGTGGTTGAAAAAACAATTGGAACTGTAACTCCAGACAAAAGTACTGTAATGTTTAAAATATTTTGTACTGATGAAGCTGCACTTCATAAGTTTATAGAAGGTACCGAGGTATCAAAGCCAATAATGGATGAAGTGTTAGACAGTTACTCAATATATGATTTAACTAAGGTTAAATAGAAAGGAATAACATGTCTATATTAGAGAAATATAGTGCTGCTTTGAAAAATAAAGATGAAGCAGTAATGAATGAGCTTTTGCATGATGATTTTAAATTCACAATGCACAAGTCAGGAAATGTTTTAACCAAAAGTGATGTTATCAAATGGGCGATGAGTGGTGATATTAATCAAGATAAGGTTAGAATTGTTTATGAAAATAACGAAGTTGGTATTCACCATGCATTTGTAACATTTAATGATGGTAATGTTGAGGCGGTAATGGCAGTTTATAAATATGATAATGGAAAAATTGTCAGTTTAGAAACTGGTGCTACACCAATACCAAAATAAGTGAGTGAAATTGATTTTTATTTTTCGATAGGAAGCACATATACCTATCTATCCGTAACTAGAATACTTGATGTTGAAAAACAACATCAAGTAAAATTTAACTGGAAACCTTTTTCAGTAAGAGCAATCATGAAAGAAATGAACAATATCCCATTTCCAAAGGATAAAATGAATAAAGTTAATTACATGTGGAGAGATATTGAAAGAAGAGCTGAAGGTTATGGTTTTTTTGCTAAAACGCCAGTTCCCTATCCATTATCAGAATTTGATTTAGCAAACCAAATTGCAATCCTTGGTTTTGAAAAAGGTTGGGGAGAAAAATTTGTTATTCTTACTTATAAAAAATGGTTTCAAGAAGGTAAAGAACCAGCCATCGAACCAAGTATCTCGGAAGTTTGCTCAGAATTAAAACTTGATAAAGATGAAATTGTCTCTGAAGCAAAATCATCAGATGTAGAAACAAAATACAAAGAAAACACAAACTTGGCTCGTGAAAATAAAATATTTGGCAGTCCATCTTTTATTATAAAAAATGAACTCTTTTGGGGAGATGATAGAATGGAAGATGCTATTAAATGGTCTCTTAAATAATTCTATATATTCTCCTTAAATTCATTTAAAGTCTCGAAATGAGTCTTGCAACTTCATATTTATTTTTAGGCATTGCAGTTTTTTTGGGTGTTACCTCAAATAGTTTTGCTAAAAGTGCTGAAGGCTTTACTCTTCTTTTTCCAAGTATAATTACAGCAATCACAATTGTATTATGTATGTACGCACTTTCATTAGTAATGAAAAATATTCCAATGGGAATTACTTATGCTTCCTTTGCAGGCTTAACAATTATAGCAACTGTTGTTGTGGGTATAATTAGATTTAATCAAGTACCCAATTTATATTCATTAATTGGTTTAGCTTTTATTATTGTTGGTGTTTTAATGGTTAACCTGTTAGGTAATAATTAATATGATTAATAAAAAATATGCTCAGCTATTATTCATGATTTTTATGTCCTTTGGCATGAGTGTGATTATGAGTGGCGTTGTAGTTGCTGTAAACACCGGAGTTATAGATGGCTTTATAAGTAGATGGTTTTATTCTTGGATGTTTGCATTTCCAGTTGCATTGATTGCTGCATTTACTTTAGCTCCTTTAATTAGACCATTAGTTAATAAAATTGCATCAAAAGAATAATTATGAAACCTTTTTTAGGATATTTATTTTTAGCTATTGGTATTTCTTTTGGTATTGCTTCTAATAGTCTAGCTAAAATTTCTGAGGGATTTACCAAACTTACACCATCAGTTTTATGTATTTTGTTTATGTGTATTACTATGTTTTCAATTGCAAAAGCTATGCACGCTCTTCCTGTTGGTTTTGCTTACGCAACATATAGTGGGTTAACAGTAACTGGAGTTGTGCTTTTTGCTGTATTAAAATTAAATCAAGTTCCTAATCTATATGGAATAATTGGAATTATCTTAATTATTATTGGTGTAATAATGGTTAATTATCTAGGACGACTGAACTGATACTTTTTTAAAATTTCTGGAAGCTTATGACTTCCATCCTCATTTAATGGTAACTCATATTCGTTAACAACCGTGCTAGTATCTAAAGGTGAATATAAATGAGGATACATATCTCCATTGGATGCTTGTTCCCATAGTAAATGTTCAAGCTTAAAAGCATTTACTCTTAACAAGATTAGATTTTCTTTTTTGGGGTAATGTTTATTTAAAGTTTCCTCTACCTGATCCTCTTCTGAAAAGTGAATATATCCATCTTTAATATCTTTTTCTGACCCACCATAAGTTCCAGATTGTTTGGCCTTTTGCCACTCATCTTTGTCTATAACTTTGAAAATAAATTCTAAATTCATTTCACCAAGAAGAATTTGGACCTTTTAAGAATTCTATTTCTTCCTCAGTAGATTCTCTTCCTAAAATTTCATTTCTATGAGGATATCTATGAAATTGTCTGATTGCTTTTGTGTGATCTTGCCAAAATTTTTTTATTTCATTGTATCCTTCATGTTCTCTTAAATATTTGTTTAATAAGTAATAGGCCATTTCATGATCACTAATTTCCTCACTATGAATTAAAGGCAACAACATAAATAATCTTTGATTTACATTCATAGCTTCTAAATAACCTGAATAAACTGCATCGTTTACAATCAATCTAGTTTTTTGATCTTGAGCAAAAGCCCTTTTGTCATTTCTAAACATATTTCTTGAAAACTGATCAAATAAAATTACTAACGCCAAACAACTCATAGGGTTATCTTGCCAATCATCATATTCATTTTGACAAGCAAGTTCATAATCTTTTAAAAAATTATCTTTAATTTTTTGATCAAACTTTTCATCTTTTTTAAAACGTATTTCGGAAGGAGTTTCTTTAAACCAGAAATCTAAAATTACTTGTGCTCTTTCTGGAATCATTTAGCTACTGGTTTTAATAATTTTAAAACTTTTTGATGATTTTGTTTGTTGTTAGAAACAAGTATATTTCCACCTAAGACAGGGTTTTTATTATCCCAGGTAGTTATTATCGCTCCTGCTGCTCTTATAATTGGTATCAATGGATGAATATCCCAAATTTTATTTGCACATTGAGCAACTATTTCAATTCTACCCTCTGCCAATTGACAATATGTCAATGCATCAAAACAAGGAAATTGCATTCTTTTTATAAATTTTTTAATTTTTAATTGTTGTTTTAAAGATAAGTGATGATGAAATGCAGCTGCTAGTTTTGCGTTTGTAAAATTTAGTTTGGTATTAATTTTTAATTTTCTTTTTTTATTATTCTCAAAAACATATGCTGAGTTTTTGTTTAAGTTTAAATAATATTTCTTCATTTTTGGAAAATTAGCCAGTCCTAGAACAGGCTCTCCATTATAATTAAGTGAAATAAGATTGCTCCAACTAGGATTACCTACAACGTATGATCTAGTTCCATCAATTGGATCAATCACCCAAGAAAATTCACTTTTTGTATTTTTGTGACCATATTCCTCACCTATAATTTGGTGATTTGGGAATTTTTTTGAAATTTTAGATCTTATGAATTTTTCAAATGCTTTGTCAGATGTTGTTACAGGATCGTAACCTTTGCCTTTCATCTTATTTGTTATCTTAAATGGCATTAGCACCTCATACTGACAATCCTTATAGAAATCCTGTTCCATGTATTCAAATTTTGCATTGTATAGAAAGTAAAGTTTCAGGAGGATTATCGACTTTAGTAGATGGTTATACAGTTACTGAAGATTTAAAAAATCAATATCCAGAATTTTATAAAATTTTAACTGAAGTAAAAGTTAGATTTAGATTCATAGATAAAGAAGTAATTTTAGAAACTATTTCTCCTTTGATTGAACTAAATGAAAATAAGAGTTTCAAGCAGGTAAGATTTAGTCCTAGATTAGACTATGTTCCAATTTTAGAAAAAGAAAAATTAGATCTTTACTACCAAGCAAGGAAAAAAATATCTGAAATGTATAATTCAGATAAGTATAGAATTGAATTTAAACTTGAGCCAAAAGACTTAATGATGATGGATAATCATAGACTGCTCCATGGAAGAACGGCTTATGAGACAAAAGAGGGTGAAAGATTTTTACAAGGTTGTTATATTGATTACGACAGTACTGAGGGAAAACTTAGACACTTAAAAAGAAAGTTTAATCTTTAAACAGATTTTCTATTTGCGCTTCAGCCTCTTTGATAGATTTTTCATAATCTAGTGCCATTTGATCTGCACTAATTATATCTACTTTTTCTATACCAAAAAAGTTAAGAATAAATTTTAACCAAGGAGTTAAAAAATCTTCTGAACTATTTAGTTTTGTTCCTCCAGAAGTAATAACTAGATATGCATGTTTATTTTTTAATAACCCTTCTCTTCTTCCATTTGGTTTAAATCTAAAAGTTTCACCTATACGAGCAGCTAAATCCGACCAAGCTTTAAGAGTCGCTGGTGGTCCATAATTATAAATTGGAGCTGAAATTATAATGACATCACTCTCTTTTAATTCTTTTACAAGTTTGTCAGAGAGCTCAAACATTTTTTTATGTTCTTCTGTTTGGTCTTTTTCATCAATATTCATTCCAGATTCTGTAAGCCCACTTACAAAAAGCATCTCATCATCTAAATCTCTGTAAATTACTTCATCTTCTGGTTTTTTAATTTTATCTAAAAGTTTTTTTGCTAAAGCTCTTGAGGTAGAGCCTTTTTTTCTAGCACTGGAGTCTATTTGATAAATCTTCATTAATACTTTTTATCCGAATTTTTGCATAAATGGAAAGATTTCAATGATATAAAAACCAATAGCTTGTAATTGATTAGTTAAAATTAAAATACCTGTAACTAAAAGAGTTATTCCACCAATTTTTGAAATTAAATTTATGTTTTTCTTAAAATTTTTAGAAAATAACAAAAATCTTTGAATCAAGTATCCAGACAAAACAAAAGGAATAGCAAGACCTAATGAATAAGAAATTAACAAGATCACAGCTCTTGATAAAGTTTCTTCAATAGATGCTAAAGCTAAAATTGAACCTAAAATTGGACCAATACATGGTGTCCAGCCAAAACCAAAAGCAACACCAATCACATATGGAAAAAGAATATTTCTTGACTCTTTTGCATCAAATCTTTTTTCAAAATTTAAATATGGAATATTAATAATTCCAATTAATTGAAGAGAAAAAATTATAATAATTATTCCGGCTGAAATTCTTAACACTTCTGAATTTTGTAATAGCGCCTGTCCCAAAAAAGATGCAGATGCACCTA